>CAIUOO010000406.1 GCA_903900795.1 uncultured Gemmatimonadota bacterium
CATGAGCGGCAGATTGGGGCCGTAGATGTCGGCGTCCATGATGCCGACGCGCTTGCCCATTTTCGCGAGCGCCACGGCGATGTTCACGGCCACGGTGCTCTTGCCCACGCCGCCCTTGCCCGACGACACGGCAATGATGCGACCGAGCTGCGGATAGGCCACCGGCTCGGGGACCTTCGGCGGCGCCTTGGGGGCGGAATCCATGACGGGGAGGGCGCGTCCCATGCCGCCCGTGGCTGGTGCTTGCGGCTGATTCATGGCTGGCGGTGCGGAAGTCGGCGCGCGGCGCGCCGGCGTCGGTTCGGTTTGCGCGGGGTCGCGCACATCAACGCGGACATCAGACACGCCCGAGAGCGCCTCGATGGCCTGGCGCACGTCGCGCACGAGGGTGGCGTCGTCTTGCGAGGCCAACAGGAGCGTGAGACGCACCTTGCCGTCGACCGTGGTGGCGATGTCCCGCACCATGTCGGCGGCCATGACATCGGCGCCGGTACGGGGGTTGCGGACCGCGGCGAGGGCGCCGGTGATCCGCTCCATGAGAGGCTGCATTGGAGAGTCGGGGTGTCGGGATGATTACGTGCTGAAAAGTAGGCGCCTTGGCGGATCGCTCCAAGCGGCGGCATGCCGTTCGCGACGGCCAGCAGGCGGCGGCATGGCCATGCCAGCAGCAATTGGATGACAGTGCGCTGACGCGGCGGTGCTATGGTGGCTCCGTCGCGCGGATCCGGGCCGCGGCGACCGGTGCGACGCACTCCGCGGCGCGCCACTTCACGGATAGATCCCGAGGTTTGTCATGATGATGACCATTCCCCGCGCCGCGTTCGGCGTGTTCGCGTTGCTGTTCACGGTGGCCACGGTCGATGTGGCGCTCGCGCGGGCGCAGGCGACGACGGTGACCTCCACGGCGTGTGCAATGGGCACGCTCACGGCGTGTGGCTCGCAGCCGATCACTACCTGCCAGACCACCATCCAGTTCGACCTGAATGTGTTTCTCCAGAGTGGAGGGTTCAAGTTCACGCAGACCAATTGTTCAACGGGCTACAAGACGTTGTACAAAGACCGGACGTCCCCCACGTCCGGCTCAACCACCGTTGGTCCGTACAAGACCTGCAGCGCCGCGACCGCGAGCGGTCCGTCGGACGACGGGTTTGAAGAAACTGTCGAGCTCTGCGAAGACTGATGCATCGCGCCCCGACCCTGTGGCACTGGGTGATCGCGGGGCTTGTGGTCTCGCTCGCCGGCGTCGGATACGACGTCGCGCGAGCGATGCCGCAGCGCACGCTGCCCGGCGCGATGCGCCACGTCACACCGGCGCAGCCGACCACGGCCGTGCAGGCCGCCGTCCTCCTGCAACTCAACGATTGCTCGGGCAATCTGCGCGTGCTGCATGCGCTGCACCGCGGATCGACAGCGCGGCACATCCAGCTGGCCGTCATCTGGTATGTCGGCCCAGCCTCGGACTCGACGCACATCCGGACGGCACTGCCGTCGTGGACGGGCGCGATCCCCCTGCGCGCTGCACCACCGGCGGTCGTCCAGCAGTTCGCATCCCTTGGGCACACCACCACGCCCGCGCTGCTCGTACTTGATCAGGACGGGCGCGTGCGCTTCACCACACAGAGTCCGCGTTCCTCGCGCGAAGTGGCCGGACTGCGGCGCATCATCGAAGGACTCACCTGGATCGAGGAACTCTGAATGCCTCCAACGTATCGCGTATCGCCTCGCCTCGCGCCGCGCGCGCTGGCAAAGATCATGGTGACCCTGATCGTCGGTGTCTCGATCGGCAGTACCGCGGTCCAAGCACAGCGATCATCGCCGACTCGTCGGTTTCACGCGGATTCCTTCTTCATCCGGCAGTGGGTGCGCGGCGGAACCAAGGACCCGGATCTCCTCGTCGAACCGCGCGCCATCGCCCTCACCGACCACGTGGTCGTCGTACTCGACGCAGGCACCCGCGAACTGCACGCGTTCGATGTAACGTCTGGCGCGAAACGATTCGTCCTGAAGGCCACCGGCGAAGGGCCGGGAGAATTCAAGCAACCCATGCAGCTGGCGGCGACCGCGCAGCATGTGGGTGTCCTCGACGCGGCCACCAGTCGGCTGACCGTCTACTCGGATTCCGGACGGTTTCTCTGGACCACGCTCGTGCCCGACGGCCCCGCGGTGGAGTCGATGTGTCTCCTGCCTCGCGGGCGCATCCGGGTGAAGTATCTTGGCGCCACACGGGCCATTGCGCTGATCGACAGTAGCGGCACGACGCTGTCGCGTACCCCGCTGCCGGTCGCCAGGGCGCGGCAGAATGCTCCCTCGTTCGCCAACTCCGCCTTCATCGCCGACGCGTGCGCGGGCGAATCCATGGCGGTCGCGCCGTACTTTGGCGGATTTTGGTACCGCATTGCGTCGAATGGCGCCGCAAAGCGGTTCCCCTACATCGAAGCGGGCGAGGAAGCGACAGTCACCACGAAACAGCGGCGACTCGAGCGCACCGCCAAGCACGTCATGACGCAGACCACGATGACCACCGAGGTGAGTCCCATTGCCCGCGGGGCGATGCAGCGCGGCGACACGGTCATTGTCGAGGCGGGAGCCACCAAGATCCATTCGCACCAACTCCTCGACTACTACCGCGCCAGCGACGGCGCGTATCTCTACTCGCGCCGATTACCCTTCACTCCCACCGCACTGGCCATTGCGCCGAACGGCCGACTGTTCGCCGCGTCCATCGGCACGGAGACGTCACTGGTCGTGGCGCTGTCCACCACTCCCCTGTCTCCACGCGAAATCGCCAAGCAGCGGCAGCGGAAATAGCACGCCGCAGCGGCGAACCCTCGCGCCCCTACGCCGCGACGGTGTCCCCGCCCGTGAGATATGCACGGGCGTCTTCCACCACCTGCGCTTGCACCTCCGCAAGATGCCCCGTCAGCAACGCGCCGGAGGCTTTCGCGTGACCACCGCCGCCGTAGCGGCGCGCGAACTGCTGCACATCCACGGAGCCGGTGCTGCGAAACGACACCTTCACCTTGCCGTGCCCGAGGTCGCGGAAAAACATCGCCATCCTGGTGCCGGTAATCGACCGCGGGTGCTCCACGATACCGTCGAGCTCTTCACTCGTGATGTTGAAACGCTCCATCGCACCGGCGGCCACCGCAATGTACGACAGCCCGATGTCCGGGTCGGCATGCAACGTGGACAGGGCCTCGCGCAGCAACTGCAGGCGCCCCACGCTCACCTGCGCGTAGATGCGTCGGTACATCTCTTCCGGGTTCACGCCGGCCGCCAGCAACGCGGCCGCGATGGCGTGCGCCCGCGGCGACGTGTTGCTGAAACGGAAGCTTCCCGTATCGGTGAGAATCGCCGAGTACAGCGACTGCGCCACCGCCGGCGTGACCTCGAGACCGAGCGTCATGGCGATGTCGAACACCAACTCGCCGGTGGCGCAGGCGGTGGTATCGGCCACCGCAATGTGGCCCACCGGTTCGTCGCCGGCCACGTGGTGGTCGATCACGGAGATCGGCACCGTGAGCGAACGCACCGTGTCGGCCAGGTGACCGAGTCGGCGGATGTCATTGATATCGAGCACGATCAACGCGTCGATGCCGTCAAGCGCGGCGGCACCGCGGGCACTGGCCTCCTCGATGTCATCACCGAGGAGGAAGTTGAACATCACCGGCCACGGCGTGGGATTCACAATGCGCGCATGAATCCCCCGCTGGGCCAGCAGGCGCGCCAACGCCGTCTCCGATCCGCACCCGTCGCCATCCGAGTTGATATGCGTCGACAGCGCCACCGTCATCCCCGGGCGCAGCGTTGCAAACCAGGCCTCGATCGCGTCGCGACGGATCGTCGACGCCGTCAGCACGCCATCACTCATGTGGCGCTGCTTTCCTTATCCGCCTTGCCGATCTTCGAGTTGCCCATGCCGTACACGAAGTACACGGTCATGCCGATCGCCGTCCAGACACCGAGCAGCGTCCAGGTGAGCGCAGGCAGCTGATACATCATGTACATCGTAGCGCCGGCGCCCATGATGGGAACAAGCGGCACCCAGGGCGTACGGAACGGGCGATCGAGTTCCGGCGACCGCTTGCGGAGTACGAGCACGCCGATGCACACCGTGGCAAAGGCCGCCAACGTACCACCCGACACCAGCTCACCGAGCAGGCCGAGCGGGAAGAAGCCGGCAATGACGATCGCAATGATGCCGACGATCCACGTGGACGCCGCCGGCGTCTGATACTTCGGATGCACCTTGGCGAAGATCTTCGGCAGCAGACCGTCACGCGACATCGTGTAGAAGATGCGCGGCTGGCCCATGAGCATCACGAGCACGACCGACGACAAACCGGCCACGGCGCCGATGTTCACGAGATTTTCGAGCCACTTGAGCTGCGGGACCGCCTCGAGGGCAGCCGATACCGGGTGTGCCACACCGAGCGACTGGAAAGGCGCGAGCCCGGTCATCACCAACGACATCAGGATGTAGAGCACGGTACAGATCAGCAGCGACGCGATCATGCCGATCGGCAGGTCGCGCTGCGGATTCTTGGCTTCCTGCGCGGCCGTGGAGACGGCGTCGAAGCCGATGTACGAGAAGAACACCACCGGCGCCGCACGCAGCACGCCAGACATGCCGTACTTCGTGCTGCCATCGGCGTTGGTGACCATCTCGGGGATGAACGGATGCCAGTTGTCCGTGTTGACGTACATGAAGCCGAAACCGATCACCAGCAACACGATCGTCATCTTGATAGCGACGATGATATTGTTGAACGTGGCCGATTCCTGCACGCCACGCACCAGCAGCATCGTGAGTGCGAGAATGAGGAGGATCGCCGGGAGATTGATCAGGCCATCCACCGCGTTGCCGCCCGCCGCCGTGCAGGCGTCGCGCGTCGCGAAGGCGACCTTGGTCGCGGCATCGGCGAGCACGCCGCCGGTGCTGGTGTTCACGCAGGTGAACGCGCGGACTACTTGATGCCCGTTCTCTACCGTCAGCGGCGCCGACGCGAACGCCGCAGGAACGTGAATACCCACCGTGTCGAGCATCGCGCTGAAGTACCCGGACCAACCCACCGCCACCGTGGCCGCGGCAAAGAGGTACTCGAGCACCAGGTTCCAGCCGATGAACCAGGCCACGCCTTCACCCATCGTGGCGTAGCTGTAGGTGTACGCCGAGCCGGCGATGGGAATCATCGACGCGAACTCTGCATAGCAGAGACCCGCGAAGAGACACGCGAGTCCGGCCAGCACGAAGGACAGCGAGACGCCGGGGCCGGCGAAGTTGGCTGCCGCCGTGCCAGTCAGCACGAAGATGCCGGCGCCGATGATGGCGCCGATGCCCAGCATCGTCAGGTTGAGCGCGCCGAGCGTTCGCTTCAGGCCGCCCTCGGAACTCGCGGCCTCGGCGCGGAGCGCCGTGATCGACTTCTTGGACCAGATTCCCATCGGTCGGGGGTGGGGGACAGGGTGGGATAGAACCCGGGTGTCGGCGCGGCCGAGACCCGTGGGGGCGGAACCACGGAGGGAACGATACGTGCTGGACCGCAAACGTGTTACACCGCTAACGGATTACACCGCGCATGCGGCCCGGCGTGTGATGCCGTCGATGGGGTACAGGACCTTCAGGTGAGCTGGGGCGCCAACGGTCAGAGCGAGTAGTTCGGCGCTTCGCGGGTAATGGTAACGTCGTGCGGGTGCGATTCACGTAATCCGGCCGTCGTGATCCGCACAAACTCCGCTTCCGTGCGCAGCAGGTCGATCGTGCCGCAGCCGACGTAGCCCATGCCGCTGCGGAGCCCGCCGATCATCTGGAAGATGACGTCGCCCACCGCCCCCTTGTACGGCACCCGACCCTCGATGCCTTCGGGGACGAGCTTCTTGGGGGACATCTCCCCGTCCTGGAAATAGCGGTCGGCCGATCCATCCTGCATGGCCGACAGCGAACCCATACCGCGGATCATCTTGAAGCGGCGTCCCTCCAACAGGAACGACTCGCCCGGGCTTTCTTCGGTGCCCGCCAGCATGGAGCCCATCATGACGCTCGACGCACCAGCGGCCAGCGCCTTCACGATGTCCCCCGAGTACTTCACGCCGCCGTCGGCGATCACCGGCACATCGCCGGCCCCTTCGACGGCATCCATGACGGCGGTGAGCTGCGGCACCCCGACGCCGGTCACGACGCGCGTCGTGCAGATCGACCCCGGCCCCACACCCACCTTCACGGCATCGACCCCGCGCTCCACCAGCGCGGCGGCACCCGCCCGCGTGGCCACGTTCCCCGCGACCAACTGGACCTCGGGGAACGCTTCACGCACTTTGCCGGTGGCCTGCAGCACGCCTTCGCTGTGTCCGTGCGCCGTATCGATGATCAGCACATCGACGCCTGCCTGAATGAGGGCGCGCGCGCGATCGAGATAGTCACCACCGGCCCCAAGTGCCGCGGCCACGCGCAAGCGGCCGTGAATGTCCTTGTTGGCGTCGGGATACTGACGCCGCTTGTGGATGTCCTTCACGGTGATGAGGCCCTTGAGCACCCCGTGCTCATCGACGACGGGCAGCTTCTCGATGCGATGCTTGCCCAGGATGCGCTCGGCTTCGTCGAGCGTGGTGCCGACGGGGGCGATCACCAGATCCTCCGAGGTCATGACGTCGCGCAGCGGGCGGTCGAGATCGCGCTCGAACTGCAGGTCGCGGTTGGTCAGAATACCGACCAGCAGGCCGCTGGCGTCGACGATCGGCACCCCCGAAATCTTGAAGCGCATCATCAACGCCACGGCCTCGCGAAGCGACGCCGTGGGCGAGAGCGTAATCGGGTTCAGGATCATGCCGCTCTCGCTGCGCTTCACGCGATCCACTTCGGCAGCCTGCCGGTCGATCGACATGTTCTTATGCAGCACGCCAATGGCCCCGAACCGCGCCATCGCGATCGCCATTTCGCTCTCGGTCACCGTATCCATCGCGGCTGAGGCGAGGGGGACGTTGAGCGTGATGCCGCGAGTGAAGCGCGAGACGATGCTCACTTCCCGCGGATGCGTGGTCGAATGACGCGGTGCGAGCAGCACATCGTCGAACGTGAGGGCGAGATCGTCGCGCACACGCGAGAGCGACCGCGCGTCACTTGCCGCGCTGCTGGAATAGGAACGGGTGTGGGAACGCGAAAGCCCGCTCGCCGACGTGGAGTCGGCGGCGGGCGGTTGCTGCTGCGTCAGGTGTTCTGTCGTCGAGGGTGCCATCTTGAAGAGTAGACGGCCTCCGCAGCGCTGTCCAGCGGTCAGCGCCCCGCCATTTTCCGCAAGCGACGACGGAGCCGCGCCGGCAGGAAGAATCCGGCGGCGCTGACGAGCCGCGCGAGGTTCCCGTCGTCAAGTTCGTCCGGGTCTCCGCGCCAGTGATCGAGCAGCACGGTGCGCCCGGCGTTGGCCACCAGACGCTGCAACGCGGTCATGAGCAAAAAGACGTCATCGACCTCACCCAGGAACGGAACGAAATCGGGAATGAAGTCGATCGGCGACACCATGTACGCGACGGCGGCCAGCACGAGGACACGGTCGAACACCGAAACCCGACGGTCGGCCACCAGCCCGACCAGCAGCCGCAGATACGATGGAATCTGCCGGATCGCGCGCACGACAGAGCGCTTCAGGCCCGTCTGCGGACGAGCCGCCGGTTCCCCATCCTCCTCGATCGGGCGAGGGCGGCGCGACCGACGCGGGGCCTCTTCCTCGGGACGCGAGGTCTCCTTCGGACCACGCCCCGTGAACAGGCCACGTTCCGGACGGCCGGCACGGCGATCGGCCTCGCGCTCACGCGCCAAGCGAGCGAAGTGGCGTTCCTGCGCCGGTTTCGGCGGCAACGGCTCGTGTCGTTCCGTGGTCATGTGATCTCTCGGTGCTGCAGGTTCAAGACAGCGTCCCACCAGCGTCCCACCAGCGTCCCACCAGCGTCCCACCAGTGCGCGTCTGGCGATTTCGCTAAGCCGCCGCGCTGGGCGGTGTCGGCGGCACTGTCGGCGGCACTGTCGGCGGCACTGTCGGCGGCACTGTCGGCGGCGCCGGTGGTGCGCTCGGCGCGGCGTCGGGCGGAAGAGCCCCGACCTGATCGGCGGCCGTCTTGGCCGCGTTCACCACGTCGCCCGCCACGGCCATGGTGGTCTGCGCGACGCCGTTCAGCACGCCCATCGCTTTGTTCAGGAAGCCCATGGTCTCGGAGACGGTGCTCACCGCTACGCCACCGGCGCGCAGTTTGTCCTCCACCCCTTCGGCAAATCGCGTGAACACGTTGGCCACCGGTGCCGACTTCTCGGCGTACTTGGACTCCAGAAACTCGACGTAATCGAGAATCTGATACAACCGCTCGTCGGAGAGCGAATCGAGTTTGCGATTGATGCGATCGCGGACGTACGGGTTCATGGAACCTCCGGCGCCTCTCGGACGCACATGCGGGCGGGACAGGATGCCTGCCCTGCCCTACGGCTCAGCCGCGCCAGCGTTTCCGTTCGCCGCGCGCGTCAATGTGGCAATATGGCGTGGGAAAACGTCGGCTGCTGTACACGCCAAGCCCTCCGGCAAGTTCAGGGTGCAACCGCTCCACCCAGTCGACCGCCTGTTCGACGCGATAGGCATCGAAGATCGTGAGCTTGCCATCACCGTCGGCGTCGATGGCGACGTCAGCGGCATCACCGTACAGATGACGAGAATCGCGCGCGGAGCCTTCCACGCCGGCGTTGTGCATCGGAGTGCGGAAACCACTGTGCACCTCGACGTCGAAATCCATGCGCTCTTCGCCACGACGACGGGCCAGTTCGCGCAGGACCAATTCGATCTTGTCGAGCACGCGCGGATCGACGGCCACGTAACGCGGCCAGATAGTTTGCCGATCGTGCGTGACAAAGTCGCGCACCTTGATATGTCGCGTGAGTTGCAGATCGAGATCGGCCTCGCGCACTTCGGCGAACCCGGCCGGACGCTCAGCCTGCTCGTCGTGCCCCCACTCGGCGGGATAGCGACCGATCTGATAGCCGTTGAACGTACTGCCGAGCTTGAGCTCGAAAGGCACCAATACGGCGAGACGCGGCTCGGTGATCCGCTGCACAATGCCGGCCCGCGTCACGGCGAGCTCGTAGAAGCCCGGCGTGAGTGGCGCGAGCAGTGTGTCGCCACGCAGCGGACGCGCGACATCGGCCGAACTGTTGCTGCGGACTTCGATCCACTGGTAGGTGAAGCCGCGCGCATTGCCACGCACGCGCACGGGGAACGCCACGCGTTCACCCGCGCGCACAAAATGCATCTGGACGTCGCCACTGACACCGCGCGACTCCGGTGCCGCTTCCACGATGGGAACGGCCCGCACGGCACTTTCGGCGGATGAGTCGGCGAGCAGTGCCGACGGCGGTTGATAGAGCATGGCGGCGGTGATCGCAGCCGTCCCGCTCAGCGCCAGCGCTACGCGGCGACGGATCACATTGCCCCCCAACGCGCCCGAGTGCCGCGCACGTCGATGTGCACGAATGGGCCGTGGGCGGAGGTGGCGCGGTAGATGCCGACACCACCGATCAGGTCGGGATGGTCGCGTTCCACATTCTCAGCGGCCTGCGCCAGGACTTTCGCATCGCGCGCGTCGATACGGCCGTCGCGATTGAGATCGCTCATCCAGTCGCGATCGCCGTTGGCGACGTAAACGTCGGCGGCATCCCCGTACTGATGCCGGCTGTCTTGCACACGTCCACCGGCACCGACGCCCTGTTGGTTGTACTGCGGGGTGCGGAAGCCTGACATGACCCGAAGCCGATTGGCCGGGATCCCCATGCGGCGCAGCTCGGAGAGGACCAACTCGAGTTTGTCGACGAGGGGCTCACGCAACACGAGATATTTGGGCCACACCGTGGCCTGATCGTGCGTGAGAAAATCGCGCAAGCGGAAGTGCTCGGAGATCGGCGTGTCCTGATTGAGCGCCGTCACCTCGAGGAAGCCGTCGGGATTGCGGTACGCGGTCGAGCGCGCCGCCCGCTGCTCGCTCGGGAAGAACCCGATGCGATAGCCGTCAATACGTCCCTTCACCTTATCGGCGAAGGGGCGCATGGTGATGAAGTGAAAGGCGCCATCGGCATCGTTGGCGGCGTAGACGCCGGCGCGCGACATGGCGGAGTCTCCAAACAGCTCGCGGAGCAGCGGAATACCGGCGGCCCGGGTCGGGCTGAGGAAACGCGCCCGAAGCTTACGACTCCGTCCCTTGAGCGAATCGAGCAGCGGGATGCGCGGCAGCGCGGTGGCCGATCGCGTGGGCACACGGCTCGCGGCACGCACTGCCGTCACTGCGGCGTACCCGGGACGGGCGAACGCGAGAAGTCCGGCGCACGCTGACGCCCCAGCCACCGTAATGGCGAGCCGGGTCCATCGAGCCTGATGACGGCGCCGCGGGGAGGATGACGCCTCCCGGGCAGCCTGCGGTGTTTCGAGAGTGTGCTGGGTCACGGCATTGGGTTTGTCGCTCCATCCAAAGACGATCGAGCGACCATGATGAAATATAGTCGATCCGGCGGTTATACGGGCAGTACATCGGCGGACGTGAGTGGACATTGACATGGTCGGCGCACGGGCGCGTTGACCATGTCCGCTCACGCGCTGGCGGCGGGCGATGGCGCGCTTTTCCCCATACGGTGGGTCAGCAGCGCCTGTTCATCAGCAACCAGCAGGCGCACGTCGTCCGCATCCTTCGTGGCCGTATACCATGCCCACGTCTTGGCCAGTCCCTCGTTGAAGGACACCTGCGGCACGCGGCCGAGCAGCGACGCGGCCAGCGACGTATCGGCAGCGCGGTTCAGCACACCGGAAGGCATGTCGAGCAACTTCTTGACGTCGGTCTCGTAGCCCGCAAGACGGATGACCTCGCGCGCGCAATCGATCACACGAATCCGCTCGGCGGTTCCGAGATTGACGGCGGTGCCGTCCTCGATCTTCTCGGCGGCTAAAATCATCCCCTCCACGATGTCATCGACGTAGGTCCAATTGCGAATCTGTTCTCCGTCGCCCCACACCACGAACGGACTCTGCCGCGCAAACGCGCGGGCCAGCATGGCCATGACTGCGTGGCTCTCGCCGCAGCGCGGGCCATACACGGTGAAGAACCGGCAACTGGCGGTCTTCATGCCGTACTGTGTGTGGTAGGCCTTCAGTGTCATCTCGGCCATCAGCTTTGCCCAGCCGTACAGGTCATCGGACTCATACGGGGGGCCCACCATGTCTTCCGCCAGCCACACCTCGGCCGTCGGGTCCATCTGGCGCGACGTGGGATACACGCAGCCCGACGACGCGAAGATGACGCGTTCAACGCCTTGCTGGTGGCACGCACGAAACACGGTGCCATCCAGAATCAGGTTGGTTGCGCACTCTACCGGATGCGTGGCGATGTACCCTCGCCCGCCATGGTCGGCGGCGAGGTGAAACGCGACATCGCACCCACGCGCCGCAAGGCGCGCGGTCTCCGGATCGAGCAGGTCGACCTGTAGAAACTCAATACGGCCCGCCTTCACGTGCGTGTCGATATTCTCGATCAGGCCCGTGCTCAGGTTGTCGGCAACGCGCACCTGCGCGCCGCGCTCGACGAGCGCATCGACGAGATGCGATCCGATAAACGAGGCTCCGCCCGTCACGAGTACCTGGCGACCGCGCCAGTTCTGCTGCTCCATTCGCACCCCTCCGTCAGTCTGCTCACACGTGACCGTCTGCACTATCGGTTGCTCACTCTCTCGAACTGAGCGCCGCAAGAGTGGTTGACCAGACGTTACGATTGAATGAACGACCCGCAACGCCTGATCCGCGACCCAACGGTCGGAGCAGCGAGCCACGAGCCGTTGCCTTCGCCTCGTCGATGGGTCGCAGGACGTCTAGTCGATCCGGCCGTTAGTAGATGTAGACCGGCGTGCCGACCGCGACGCGGTCATACAGCACGGCAATATCTTCGTTCCGCAATCTGATGCAGCCATGACTGACGGCTTGGCCGATGGAGGCGGGGTTGTTGGTCCCGTGCAAGGCGTAGCCATCCCCCAGGTAGAGTCGGTGGGTTCCAAGTACGTTGGCGTACTTCCGCTGGTTGGTGCCGTATGGCGGGATCACAATTCTGCTGTCGGCGACGATTTCGCGGCCGTCGCTGGCGGTCAGCGGGCGGACGGCGCCGTCGGTGCCTCGGCGCATGACGTCGTTGCCCTGTACGATGATCTGGGATCCATCGCGGAGCGTGAGGGGTACGCCACGAACGAGTTGGACCAGACCCATGCCACGCTTGGTGGCCTGCTCCTGGTAGTGCCAGTCGGGTGGAATCCAGGCGGGGGCCGAATCCCGACGCTGCACCGTGAGGCGACCACGTGGCGTTTCGAAGCGGAGGATCCGCGCGTTGCCCTTGATGACCAGTTGCTTGCCGGACCCTGTGGCAACCTGAGCCGTAAAGAGCACGCTGTCGCGATGTTTGTACCAGACGCGGCGGTCGGCGATGGAGACCACGAGGTAGTCGGCGTCGGCGGTCGACGGGGCCGGCGTGTCGTCGAGTACCGCTCGGAGGCTATCCGTCGCGGCGCCGGCCTGCAGTGCTGCCTGCTCCAGCGCCTCGCTGTTGTCGTTGAAGACCAGACGGGCCACGTCGCGTGCGAAGCGGTCACGCAGGGTGATCCGCACCAGCCACGCCGCGTGGACCACCGCGACCACCACCAGCAGGAGGAGCCAGAGTGGAGCGCCGCGCCAGCCGGTGTGGCGACCGGACGGCGACGTGCGGCGGGTGGTGACGGTCGTGGCGGTCATCAGAAGAAGTAGACCCGCATGCCGGAGGAAAGATTCTCACGAATGGCGGCGAGGTCACCCGCCGGGACGCGAATGCTGCCGGGCATCACATAACCGCTGTCGGCCAGCGGCCCTGAGGCGGGAAGTGTGTAGATGAGCGTACCACCGGTGGTCACGATGGCCCCCGGACCAACCCACCCGCTGCCGGCGCGAACGGCCGGGATCGGCAGGCCACGATCCACCCAGACCCAATCCGGGAGTTCGAAGCGATCGGCGGCGGTGAGCAGGCGCTGGATGGCCCGGACGCCGCGCGGGATCGCCACATGCACGGTGTCCGGTACCAAGCCGACCCGGCGCGCCGGACCGATTTTGGCCGCGATTACGCGCAGGCGGGCGGCCCCGCGATCGAGCGCGAGGTAGGAGGAGTCCGTACTGATCGCGAGGTGCAAGCCGTCGTCCCCTTCGGCCTGGCGGCGCATGAGCTCCAGCATCAACTCGGCGCGATCGGCCTGCGCGGAAACGATGGCGTCGGCGCGGGTACGCTCGAGCGTGGACATCCCTGCCCGCAAGCGGGCCGTTTCCTCGCGATAGCGCGACCGGCGCCGCACCAGAAAGCCATCGAACACCCCGATGGCGAGCAGTAGGAGAACCAGCAGCAGCGTACGTCGACGAACGCGCATTGGAGCTCGGTGGTGGAGAGAAGAGCGGGCGGGCGGTGGTGTGACAGTCGCGGCTTCCAGTAGATTCCAACCATTCGATCTGCATCAACGATCCCAGCTTACCCCATAACCTGATGACTGCGCGACCTGCACGTGCCGTAGCCCTCATCATTCTCGATGGCTGGGGCTACCGCGAAGACCGTGAATCGAATGCGATCCTGATGGCGAACACGCCGAACTGGAATCGCATCTGGGCGCACGCGTCGCGCACACTGCTGACTGCGTCGGGACGCGCGGTTGGACTTCCCGACGGCCAGATGGGCAACAGTGAGGTCGGCCATCTCAATTTGGGTGCCGGACGCATTGTCATGCAGGATCTGGTGCGGATTGGCAGCGCTATCGAGGACGGCAGCTTCTTCCAGAACCGTGCCTTGGTGCACGCCTGCGATAGCGTCAACGCATCCGGCGGCACGCTCCACCTGCTCGGACTGCTCGGGGACGGTGGCGTGCATGCGCACAACGCGCACCTGATGGCGCTGGTGGAGCTGGCGCAGCAGCGCGGGGTAAAGCGGGTGGTCCTGCACGCGATGCTCGACGGCCGCGATACCCCGCCCCAGTCGGCGATGGAGTTTCTGCGTGCCACGCTCGCCACGATCGGCGACCGCGCCCAGCTCGCGTCGGTGTCCGGACGGTATTACGGCATGGATCGCGACAATCGATGGGAACGCACCGGGTTGTGGTACCGCGCCGCGGTACGCGGCGACGCGCCCGTCGAAGTCGATGCACTGGCAGCCCTGCAGCGTGCGTACGACGCGGGGACCACCGACGAGTTCGTACGGCCGTACGTGATGTCGGGCCGCGACGGTGCGGCACTCGCGCCGATGCGCGATGGCGACGCGTTGATCTGCTTTAACTACCGCAGTGATCGGATGCGCCAGACGCTGCACGCCCTCGCCATGCCCGACTTCACCGGGTTCGACACCGGTGCGCGCCCGTCGCTGTCGATCACGACCATGACGAGCTATGACGACGCGTTTCCGTTCCCGGTGGCCTTCGCGCCGCAGTCGATGCGCCACCTCGTCGGTGAGGTCATCGCCGACGCCGGTCTCACGCAACTGCGCATCGCCGAGACGGAGAAGTATCCGCATGTCACATTCTTCTTCAATGGCGGGCGGGATGCCCCTTTTCCCGGCGAAGAGCGGCAGATGATGCCCAGTCCGAAAGTGGCGACGTACGACCTGCAGCCGGAGATGAGTGCGGCCGGCGTCTGCGACATTCTGTGCGACGCGCTGGCCAACCGCACGCACGATTTCGTGCTGTGTAACTTCGCGAACACGGATATGGTCGGTCACACCGGA
>CAIUOO010000407.1 GCA_903900795.1 uncultured Gemmatimonadota bacterium
ACAAGTTCAAGAAGCGCTACAACCGCTAAGCACGGCATGGGGTACGGAGAAGCCCGCGAGCATTGCTCGCGGGCTTTTTTCGTGCCTGGTCTGCTAGGCGAACGGCCAGCCTACTCGCCAGCCTACTCGCCAGCCTACTCGCCAGCCTACTCGCCCGGCGGCTCCGTGCCCGTCATCCACGCGGTGGCCGCGAGGACGACGGCCGCCAGCACGACTTCGCGCAGCACCACCGTTCGCGACGGGGGCTGGCCCGCCGCAATCCGCCGTCGTTGCGTGAAGCCCATGGCCGTCACGGCCAGCGCCAGCACGATCTTGAGCAACAGCAACTTCCCGTAGTCACTGGCCAGAATGGCCATGGGCCCGCTGCCGCCGACCCGACGCCAAGTGCTGCCGACGCCCGACAGCAGCACCACCGGCGCCATGACGGAGGCCATGCGACTGAAAGCGCCCCAGGCGCCGGCGGTTGGCGCGGAAGTCCCTGCACTGGCCAGCAGCATCAGCAGCAGCCCGCCGATCCACGCCCCGACGCCCACCACGTGCAGCGTATCGAATACGCGCGACGCGAGTGGCCACTGGTCATCGGCCGCCGCATGTCCCAGCCCGCCCATCGCGGCCGCCACGCCCAACGCCACCAGCAGCAGCGCCCACGAACTGGCGCGCGTGCGCGCCCGCGTTCGAGGCAGGGGCAGCAGGATCGCCGACAGCACGCACGTCACCGCCAACGGCATCCATCCGCGTCCCCACGTGGTGTCGCGTAACAGCCCCGGCACCTCGGCCATGGTGAGCTCGAGCGCCTGCTGCTGCACCAGCAACAGCGCGACCGGCGCCATCACCAGCGCGAGCGCGGCGAGCCAGAGCGACACACGAACGGCCCAAGGGTCGGCAGACGCGCCGCTCGCCTCGCGGGCGAGCACCGCGAGCATGCCGCGCCCGATCGCCAGCGCCGCCCCGCTATACAGCAGCAGGCGAATCAGCGGCGCCGTGAACTCCACGTGGCGGGCGAGTTACTTGGCCGCGCCGACGCGGAACCCGAAGGTCCCCTTCACCACATGTCCATCCTTCGACATGGTGCGCCACGACACGACGTAACCGCCGGCGCTCAGTGCCGTCGTCACATCAGCGCGCAACACCTTCGGCGCGGTCGGCTCGCGACGCAGTGCGCCAAGCACGATCGGTGCCCCGCCCTGCTTGGCCAGCGTGAGCTTGGCGCCGGTGAGCTCGACGGCTTCACTGAGCTCGATCGTGATCTTCTCGGGTGACGCGGTCAGTACCGTGTCGGCGGCCGGGAACGAGCGCACCAGCTTGAGATGTCGCATCACGGTACCCGACGCGAGCGCGGGAATACCGAGGGCGAGTGCGGCAACGACCACAGTCGGTCGGAAGAGCGAGCGAGACATCACGACGGAAGCTCCGGAAGCGGGAAGGACGGGACAGACAAATCTGCTACACCACAGCGCCCGGAGAAATGCCAGCGGCCGAGACGGAGGCCGGCGCCTACTCCAGCCCCGCGATCCGCGCTTCGAGATCGTCGAGCGCCATCCCGACGCCGATGAACAGGGCGGTCGCTTCGGCATCGGCGTGCGGTGACGATTCGTCGAGTTGCACCTTCTTCCGCCCAGGCACCCGATTCCACACGAACATGTCCGCGGGCTGATCGGCGAAGCGCACAAGTCCCTTGGCGCGTACCACCGCCGCCGGCAGTGCCTGCACGAAGGCCAGGAAGCGCGCGCGATCGACCAACCGGGGCAGCGGCAAGGCCACGCTGCCGAAGGGATGCGTATGCCCGCGTCCGT
>CAIUOO010000408.1 GCA_903900795.1 uncultured Gemmatimonadota bacterium
ACCCAGATGTCGTGCGAGCACCGGCGAACCTGCCGCCATCGCCTCGAGCAGGACCAGTGGGAAGTTCTCGTAACAGATGGATGGCAACACCGTCGCGCGCGCATGCGCGTAGAAGCGCTGCATCGCATCCTGCGGCAGCTGACCGAGGAATCGAATGCGCGACGCCCCCGCGGCCGCACGTCGCAGGGTGGGCTCGTATCCCCCGCTCCCCGCAATCAACAGGTCAGGCCCGTCGCCGGACGCGAAGATCGGCAGGATATCGTCGAGCCCCTTCAACCGCTCCAGCCGCCCGGCAAAGAACAGATACGGCCGCTCGTGCGGAGAGGCACCGCTCGCGGGCGTCGCCAGCAGCGCGTCCGGAACAAAGTTCGGCAACACCTCCATCGGTGCCTCCATCCCGAAGGCGCGGTGCGTGTCGCGCGCGAACTCGGAGAGGGCAATCCGGACGTCCATCGCCGCCATCGCCCGGTCGATGAGGGATGTCTGACGCCAGAGTTGTGGGGGGCGCCGCTGGCGGAGCGTACAGGTGGTGCACGCCTGAGCTGGACAGGGGCGCGTGCCATCGCGGAGCAGCACGTGGGTCGGGCAGACCAGCCAGAACTCGTGCGCGAAGTACACCGTCGTCGCCCCGGTCTCCCACGTCAACAACTCGGGACCGCCGATGAGCGATGGGTTGTGGTACAAAATGACATCGAACCGGTCGGGCGCCAGCAACCGTCGAAGGGCCCGGCGATGCAACACCGGTCTCCCAAGCTGATGCACCAGCAGGCTCCCGAGGCGCGGCCACGCACTCTGCAACGCAACGGTGGTGATGCCGGGGTGCGCGACGCTAAGACGGGACACCGAGGGCTGCCGCTTGCGGGTGAGCGTGCGATGCGCATCCGTGTCGTGGATGACCGTCACCTGATGCCCACGATGCGCGAGCGCGTGCGCCCATCGCTCGGCGCTGATGGCATCCCCCCCAACGGCGTAGGGTGGGTAGAAGGTGCAGACGATCGCGATGCGCAAGACGTGGGGCTTCAGGGACCGAGCGAGGGGAGGGCGAGGCCGGAAAGTAATCGTAGCTCCGCCACCTCATTCCGGAAGCTGATGGCTAACGCGGCCTCGATGGCAGGAGAAAGCCGGGGCTCGTGCGGTGGTTCGTGGTAGCGTGCCATCACGCGCCGCCGAAGCCGGCGGAAGACCGGGCGTGGGAGTGCGGTCTGTAGCATCCGCGCCGGCAACGAGGCCAACAGGCGCCGGCCCGCCGCATTGGGATGAACCGCGTCCTCCGCACGGTTCCTCACGTCTTCGAAGGCCGGCACGTCCACCAGCGGCGTCACTCCGAGGAAACGGAACACGGTGGCGAGTGCCTCCGCTCGACGCGCCGCGAGCTCCGTCAGCTCAAGCACCAGGATGCGCTCTCGTGGAAAGAATCGTAGCAAGTGGCGAAGCTGAGTCCCGTAGTGGCAACAGGCAACAGCGAGGGCACCCTCATCACCGTGCGGCACCACCGGCGATGTCACGAACTCATCGAAGGTCCCCGCGAAGCGTCCCTGCCGCTGAGCCATGAGATAATGGGATGAGAGCCGCGCAAAGGGCTCGCGGACCACGTAGATGAGCCGTGCCCCCGGAATCACCCGCCCCATACGCTCAGCCGCGGAGGGGCGCACGGGCCACGCTGCATACAGCGGCGTGGCCTCCCCAGCAACTCGCTTGCCTGTCCGAAATTGCCACCGATACCACGACACGCCCCGCACCCACCGGCCATTGTCCCGCCAGTCATTGAAGAAGTCGGGTTCTTTGGGGGTTGCCATAAAAATGTCGGGATGCGACCCGAGGTAATGCGCTAGACTCGTCGTGCCGGCCTTGGGGGCACCAACGATCACGAAGTCGGGTAAACGTCCAAGCCTGGAACCGCGTGGAATCATTCGGATGGCCTCGTGTGTTCAAGGGGTCAGAGTCGTTGAAGAGTGTTCAAGGGGTCAGTTCAAGCGTTCGTCGATGAGGCTCGAAGGGTGATAGCTTTGGTTGTTCGTCGAGCCGTCCTCGATTTCCGCCCTCAACTTGCCCCGATGCAGAAGAAGCGTGCCGTAGTCCTCCAGCAGGAGTGGGGCGGAAAGCCCTGTGATCATCCCGCCTTCGCCAAGGAATACGACTTGGGCGAGCGCACGGGGAATCACATCTGCACGCAGTGCGGCAAGACCGTCACGTTTCGCGAGAAGGCTGAGATCGTTGCTGCGCGTACGGCGGATCGGTGAACTCTTGAACGAAACGGCTCTGCCGCGGATCGACGCGAATATCCGCTGATCGTTCGGCATACCGCGACTACTCGTCGTA
>CAIUOO010000409.1 GCA_903900795.1 uncultured Gemmatimonadota bacterium
CCGCTGGTGATCAGCGCCGGTTCTTCGCGGTGGCCGTGCGCGTCGGGGTCGAGTGCCTGCGGCAGGCCAACCGCCGCAATCAGGCCGTTGCAGACACACTGCCGACCGACCGTATCACAGAGCAGGCCGCCCTTGTTGACGAAGTCTTGCTCCGGCTCAGCGGGGCATCGATAGCCCACGCGCCCGTCGTCGCGATGGTACGCGGTGCGCAGGTAGCCGAGGTCGCATCGACGCGTCCGTTCCATCGTGGCCGGATGGCCGGGCCAGGACACGACCTTGAACGGGAATCCCGTGGGTGACGTGCGCGGGTCGGTACGGATCGCGAGGTCGCCCCTCCGCGCATGGTCGAGCACGGTGGCCTTGAGTGCGGTGTCGAAGCCCGACTCGTCGCAGTAGGCGAAGAGCGTGCCCACCTGAATACCGGCTGCGCCTTCAGCGAGGGCGTGCTGCAACTGGTGTGGCGACCCGGTGCCGCCGGCCAGCCAGAACGGGAGGCCAAGGTCACGCATCTTGGCGAGATCGACCGCGTCGCGCTCGCCGTAGATCGGCTCGCCCGTGGCCGACAGGGCCCCGCCACCACGGGCGGGCGCGTTGTGGCCGCCCGCGGTCGGGCCTTCTACCACGAAGCCGTCCACGCGCCCCGAGGCCCGCTTGGCGAGCGTGGCGGCAAGGGAATTCGCAGCCACGATGGCCAGGAAGCGTGGACGCGTGAGGTTGCGCGTGACGTCGGCGCCGTGCGCCACCGGATCGAAGGTCAGCAACGGCGCATCGGCCGTGGCCACGCCGTCCACGTCGAAACGCAGCGCGGTCGGTTCGTGCAGGGCCAGACGGTCGAGCGCCAGCGGGATCTCGCGCGGAATGCCGGCCCCCATCAGCACGTAGTCCACGCCAGCCAGCATCGCACCGTACAGCGACGCGAGATTCGGCAGCTGCAACTTGGTGAGCAGGTTGATTCCCACCACGCCATCATGCCCGTGCTTGGCTAGAAACACTTCAACGAAGTTGGCGAGCATCGTGAGCTGCTGCCGCGCCGCGCTCACCTGCTGCTTGTACAGCGGCAATAACTTGTATGGCTGTCCGGACTCGCGTCCGTTGGGCAGGAAATAGCGGCGGAGCACCGCGGCGCCCACGTCGGGGATCGGAAAGGCCTCGATGGCGCGACGCATCTCGCCGTCGCGGTCACCGTCCTGCAGACGACGCACGAGCAGGGAATCGAGTGCCGTGCCCGAGACGACGCCCAGCTGGCCCAGGCGAGACACTTCGCGCGCGAGTACCCAGCGTGACACGCCGACGCCCATTCCGCCTTGGATGATGACCGGGAGGGAAGCCTGTGTAGTCATAGACCTGAAGCATGATCAGGTCGCGGCGTGACGGCTGTCGGCGATTCCCGGGTGTCGCTGTGGTGAATCGCCTGACAGCGGTGACGCCGGCGTTCCTCCGCCGCTACTCGTCGGCGGCGAGTCCGTCCAGGTTGTAGCCAAGCGCACGCAATCTGGAGGCCATGTCCTTCTTTTCGGCCGACTTCACGTACGCTTCCTCCGCGTCGATGGTCTTGCTCTTCACGAGGTGCATGAGGGCGTCGTTCAAGGTTTCCATGCCCAGCTTCTTCTGGGTTTGGATGATGTTGTTGATCTGCACCGTCTTGCCTTCGCGGATCATCGAACTCACGGCCTTGTTTACGAGCAGGATTTCACGCGCCGCGACCCGTCCACCGCCGATCTTCTTGCACAGCGTCTGCGACACGACCCCTTTAAGCGATTCGGCCAGCATGACGCGGATCTGATCCTGGCGGTCGGCGGGGAACTGATCGACGATGCGATTGATCGTGGACGCGGCCGTCGAGGTGTGCAGCGTGCCGAACACCAAGTGGCCGGTTTCGGCGGTCTCGAGGGCAATGGCGATCGTCTCCAGGTCGCGCAGCTCACCCACGAGAATGATGTCGGGATCTTCGCGCAGCGCGGCGCGCAGGGCGCTCTTGAATGACTGCGTGTGCACGCCGACCTGCCGTTGCGTGATCAGACATTTCTTGCTCTGATGGACGAACTCGATCGGATCTTCGATCGTGATGATGTGATCGTGCCGCGAGCGGTTGACCAGATCGACCAGCGCGCAGAGCGTCGTCGACTTGCCCGATCCGGTGGGGCCGGTCACCAACACAAGCCCCTTGGTGAGCGCACAGAGCTGCTGCACTTCGGGGGTGATGCCCATCTGCTCCACGGTGACCGTGGTGCTGGCGATGGTGCGGATCACGGCGGCCACGCCATTCCGGTCGCGCAGCACATTCACGCGGAAGCGCGACACGCCCGCGATCTCGTGCGCGAAGTCGGTGTCCCATTGCTCGTCGAACTCGGCCTTGTTCTTGGCCGGCATGATCGAGCGTACCATGCGCGAGACCAACACGTCGTCGAGGGGCGGCTGATCCTCGAGACGAACCAGGTCGCCGCCCAAGCGAAGAATGGGTGGTTCTCCTACCCGCAGGTGCAGATCGGCGGCGCCGCGGCGTACCTGTTCGAGTAACAGGACCTCGAAGCGCTCCCGGGCGAGTGCGCTGTCGGCGGCATCGTCGAAGGCGACGTCGGTGGTGCGATACCGACGAAGGGCCGGCGCGGGCTGCGGCGCGGGCTGCGGCGCGGGCTGCG
>CAIUOO010000410.1 GCA_903900795.1 uncultured Gemmatimonadota bacterium
GCATGTACTGCGCCGCCGCATTGGCCGCCGTCGGCGCGATCTGGATGAGCACGTCCCGCCCGTCCATTGTATAGCTGTCGCCGTCCTCGTTGATGGGCGTCGCCGGTAACGCGGCCAGCTCGTCGCGCCGCTGACGCGCGACCGCCTCGTCGTGCCATTCATTGAGACCAACCACGAGCTGATCGCCCACCAGGTAACAGCTCGAGGACGTGATCGAGGCCACCGTCTCGCCCTTCAGATCGACACGCACCTGACGCAGCCAGCCGCGCATGGTCTCCGCGATCTGATCGCGCGACGACGCCGACTGGATCAGGCAATGCAGCAGGTCCTGCAGCGCATGCGACACACCGGTATAGCACGCCTGGCGCACCCCCGCCTTCACCAGCGTGTACAGCTTGTCCTCAGTGGCTTCGGACTTGGCCAGATAGCCCTGAATGTCGTACTGATCGATGACCGACCGCTCCGGCGCGACCCCGGGTTGTCCGGTGCGCACGTACAGCTGCATGCGGCGGTTGTTCATGACCTCACGGATGTGCGCGCACAGCTCGAGCCCGGCGTGATCGGTTTCCATCACCACATCGATAATGGCCACCGATGCCCGACTGATGTCGGCTCGGCCGAGCTTAAGGCTGTTCAGCAGTTCGATCCCTTCGGCCTTGCTGGACGCTGAGTGCAACCGCACCGGCAGTCCGTAGATGCGGAAATTGCGCAGCGCCAGGCGCGTGATCTCGTGCACGTCGGGTTCGTCGTCCACCAGGACAACGTTAAACTCAGTGTTATGCATCGTCGGGATTCCTTAACCAGAAGTGGGAGGAGACGGTAACGCCGGAGAGCGGCGGGGGGAGAGTGGGCGCGCTCGATACGATGGCGGTTATCCGGCCTGCTTCCAGAGCGCCGCAAACGACCGCAGATACCCGTGATACAGGGCGACTTCCCAGTCGGGGGACGGCGCCGTGCCGCGCAGCATGTATTGCACTGCCGCGTTGGCCGCCGTCGGCGCGATCTGGATGAGAAAGTCGCGGCCGTCCATCGTAATGCGGTCACCGTCCTCATTGAGGGGCGACGCCGGTAACGCGGCCAGTTCGTCCCGCCGCTGCCGCGCGACCGCCTCGTCGTGCCACGCAGCGACACCAGCCACGAACTGATCGTCCACCATGTAACAGAGCGCGGAGGCGATCGAAGCCGCCGTCTCCCCCTGCATCTTGAGACGGGCCTGACGCTGCCAGCCGCGCAACGCCGCCGTGATGTTCTCGCGCGAGGACGCCGACTGGATGAGGCAATGCAACAGGTCCTGCAGGGCATGCGACACACCGTTGTAGCAGGCTTGGCGCACTCCCGCCTTAACCAACGTGTAGAGCTTGTCCTCGGTGGCTTCGGACTTGGCCAGATAGCCCTGGATGTCGTACTGGTCGATGACCGACCGCTCCGGCGCAGTACCGGGTTGTCCGGTGCGCACATACAGCTGCATACGGCGGTTCTTCATCACCTCACGGATGTACGCGCACAGCTCGAGCCCGGCGTGATCGGTTTCCATGACCACATCGATCAGCGCCACCGCTGCCAGATTGATGTCGGCTCGGCCGAGCGTGAGGCTGTTCAGCAGCTCGATCCCTTCGGCCTTGCTGGCCGCCGAATGCAGCCGCACCGGCAAGCCGTAGACGCGGAATTTACGCATCGCCAAGCGCGTGATCTCGTGCACATCGGGTTCGTCGTCCACCAGGACGACATGAAACTCAGTGGAATGCATCGTCGGGATGTCCTTACAGCAAAGGGTGAGACGGCAGGGGCGCCCGACGTGACGGGCCGCCGAAGAGTGTGCGGCGACTTACTCCGGCGCGATGACCGGCACGAGCACGGTTACGGTGGTCCCTTCACCGACGGTGGATTCGATCGCGATCGATCCCTGCAGATGCACGGTGACCAGATTATACACGATCGCCATACCCAGGCCGCTGCCTCCCTTGCCACGGCCGGTGGTGAAGAACGGCTCGAAGACACGCGGCAGATGCTCGGGGGCAATGCCGCGACCGAAATCACGGACCGCAAGGCGGTAGTTCGCCGAGGCGCCGGTGCCCTCGAGGGCGAGCGTGATTTCCACGGTGCCGCCCACACCCTCGGCGTAGGCATACCGCTGGACATTGCTCAGCAGATTCTGCAGCACCTGCGTGAGCGAGCCCGGGTACCCCAGCCACTCGCCACGGGCGTCGGGTAACGTGTTGGCGATCACAACGTCCAGGCGCGAGGTGCGGGACGTCACCCGGAACAGGTGGGCCATTTCGTCCACGACGTCGGCCAGATTCACCTGCTCCTTACTGTCGGTGATTTGATCGACCGAGACCTTCTTGAAATCCTGCACCAGCTTGTGCGCGCGGGTCACGTTGCGCGCGATCAGCGCGCTGGCATCCGTCAGGTCGTCGAGCGCCTCCTGCCCGTCCGGCGTCTCACCCAGCGCCACCAGCGCCGGCGACGACAGCGCGCGTGCCACGAGACTGGCCGCCGTATTGACGATCCCCAGCGGCGTGTTGATCTCATGCGCCACACCGGCCACCATCTGCGCCACCGAGCGATGCCGGGCGACCTCGGATTCCACGCGCACCAGCCGCTCGTTGTCCTTGCGCAGCCGGTCGATGGTGAGATGCGTGCGTACGCGCGCCAGCAGTTCGTGCGCGTGAAACGGCTTGGCCACGTAGTCCACGGCCCCGAGCTCGAACCCGCGCACGATGTCGCCGGTGTCGGTTTTCGCCGTGAGGAAGATGATCGGGATATCGCGCCACGCCGGCACCGCCTTGATGCGCTCGCAGGTCTCGAACCCGTCCATTTCCGGCATCATCACATCTAGCAAGATCAGGTCGGGACGGACCTTCCCAAGAACCTCCAAGGCCTGTCGGCCATTGGTGGCGACGTGCAGCAAGTAGCCGTCCTCGCGCAAGACTGCCGTTAATGCCTGAATGTTGGCAGGGGCGTCTTCGACAATCAGGATCCGGCTGTCGGGGTGCGCGTGGCTCATGGGGGAATCCTCTTGAATCGGGTATGGCTTGGCAACGGCCACGTTGCACACGGCTGGTCACAAAACAGCAACGGCGCCCACGAGGGGCGCCGTCGGTACAACTCGAAACGTTTCTATGTCAAACACTTCCAGAAGAGCCACAGATCGGGATTGAACCGATGACCGCCCGATTACGAATCGGGTGCTCTACCACTGAGCTACTGTGGCGGTCGATCTCACGGTGAGGTGCCGTGTCCTGCTATCCAGCGGTAAACAGTGCCCTCGCGCGGACTCGAACCGCGACGCCGTTAAGCACTACCACCTCAAAGTAGCGTGTCTACCAATTCCACCACGAGGGCGCACTGCACCTGCAACCAACAACGCTGTTCGCGGAAACTCCACCAGCGACGGCATCCCAAACATCCGCGAACCAACGGGAGCGACGGGGCTCGAACCCGCGACCTCTCGAGTGACAGTCGAGTGCTCTAACCAAACTGAGCTACGCCCCCAACAACGTCGTGCACCTACACCTGCATCAGCCAGCTCCATGGGGAGCTGATAGCTCCAACGGGAATCGAACCCGTCTCTCAACCTTGAAAGGGTCGTGTCCTAACCGATAGACGATGGAGCCAGAGTCTACGTTGTGCCTGTCGTGCAACCCGCGTAATACAACAGCACCTTCAGTAGCGGTAACGGGATTCGAACCCGTGTTCCAGCCTTGAGAGGGCTGTGTCCTAGTCCCCTAGACGATACCGCCGTCGGCAGTCGCCGAAGGCGACAAGCCGACGGCGGTCATGCTACGTCCTGTCGTGATCGCTGTTCGCGATCACTCCCCGCTCCGTTCGCCTCGCAGCGCCCGTTGTACTCACGACTCACGACACCTAACTCCAAACTGTCTTTCCAACAGGCCCGGAGGGAATCGAACCCCCAACCGCCGGTTTTGGAGACCGGTGCTCTACCAATTGAGCTACGGACCTCCTGAAGCGCTGTACCCTACCAGCGCTTGCAGAGTGATCAGGGTGACCGACGGGAATTGAACCCGCAACCCCCGGAATCACAATCCGGTGCTCTAACCAATTGAGCTACGGCCACCATCGCCGAACGTGTGCGCTTTCACCCATCACGTTCGAAGCCAACATCCACTCGATCAGCATCTCGGATGACAACCGACGGGAGACGCAAACTGTAACCAGACGAAAGACCGATTGCAAGCGGGGCAGCCCTACTTCGCCCCGACTTTCTCGATCCGCTGAACGATCAGTCCTTTGCGCGCTCCAGATACTCACCCGTCGTCGGGTTCACGCGAACGCGGGTGCCCTCTTCGACGAACTCCGGCACGTTCACCGTGACGCCATTCGACAACTTCGCCGGCTTCGACGACGCCGTCTTGGTAGCACCACGCACCACTGGCGCCGTCTCGACGATCTCGAAGATCAGCGAGTTCGGCAGCTCGATACCGATGGGACGGCCGTTGTAGTACTCGGCCAGAATCTTCATGCCCGGCTGCATCCACGGCGCTGAATCCCCCAGCGACTCTTCATCCATCTCGATCTGATCGTAGTTCGAGATGTTCATGAAGTGGAACGTGTCACCGCCCTGGTACATGAATTCCAGTTCCTGCGTTTCCATGTCCGCCTTCACGATCGTGTCCGCCGCGCGGAACCGATGCTCGAAGTTCGAACCCGTGCGCAGGTTCTTCAGCTTCGCCTGCACCATGGCACGCAGGTTTCCCGGCGTGTGGTGACGGAACTCAACCACGCGGCACGGATCGTTCTCGAACACGAGAACCATGCCACGTCGGATTTGGGTCGCAGAAAAGGCCATGCGAACGACACCTTCGAACAGGGGACATCGGGGGCGAGCCCCCGCAGGAGTGCAGCTGGAATGCCGCGCGGGGTCCAGACACCGGGCGACACGCACCCAGTCATCTCATCCTGCGCAGCCTCGAAAAATAACCCGACCGCCTCACCACCGGAAGGGACCCCGCCGCCCGTCACCCACCGGCCAGCTGCGCCAGCAACTGCGCCAGCAGCGGCGACAACCCACGCCACATCGTGTCGGCCACCCGCTTCGAGCCGTCGGGGTTCGGATGAATGCCGTCGGCCTGATTGAGCCGAGCGTCGCCCGCGACCCCCTCCAGCAGGAACGGCAGGAGCGGCACACCGGTCTCCTTGGCCGCCCGCACGTACGCCTGATGGAAGCGCGTGGTGTAGCTCCGGCCCAGATTGGTTGGCGCCTCCATCTGCACCAAAACCACCTGCGCCTCCGGCCGCTGCGTCCGCACCACCTGCACCAGCGCCACAAGGTTCGCATACGTCGAGTCGGGGTCGACGCCGCGCAGTCCGTCGTTGGCCCCCACCTCGAGCACCACCAGCGCCGCCGGCTGGTCCAACACCCACCCGGCACGACGCAGGGCACCCGCCGAGGTCTCCCCGCTCAGCCCCGCATTCACGATGCGCACCGCGTACCCCGCCGAATCGGCTTTCCGTTGCAGGAGCGCCGGGTAGGCCACGTCGGGATCGAGCCCCAGCCCCGCCGTAAGGCTGGTGCCCAGCAACACCACCCGCGACACCCGTGACCCGCCGGCCGACTTGGGGGTATCGGAAGGCGCCGCGGCGGATTCAACTACGGAAGATTCACCAATGGCAGTTGCCGCCGCGGGGCTCTTGCCGGTTCTTTCTCCTGTCGCCGTAGCGCCAGCCGCGGAATCCGAACGACCGGAATCCGAACGACCGGAATCCGCGTTGGTACCGCAGGCGGTGCCTGTTGCCGCGAGGGCCACGAGTACAAGACTCGCTGCCCGGCGTCCGACTCCCCTCTTCTGTTTCAATCGCATGCTCGTTGCCCGTGGGTTGACCAAGGAATATCAGATCGGCGCCGGTGCGTTCACGCAGCGCCTGACCGTGTTGCGCGACGTGTCGTTCGAGGTCCCGCAGGGGGCCTTCGTTTCCATTGTCGGCCCGTCCGGCAGCGGCAAGACCACGCTCCTTGGCCTGCTGGCCGGACTTGATACCCCGTCACAGGGCACAGTGTCGCTCGATGGCGAGGAATTCGGAAGTCTCGGCGAAGATCGCCGGGCACGCATGCGCGGCGAGAAGGTCGGCTTCGTGTTCCAGAGCTTTCAACTTATTCCCACCCTCACGGCCCTCGAAAACGTGCAGGTGCCGCTCGAGCTCTCCGGCGCCGTGCCGGCCAAGGAGGCCACCGCCCGCGCCCGCGAGTTACTTACCCGCGTGGGGCTGGGAGATCGCACCGGTCACTTCCCGCAGCAGCTCTCCGGCGGTGAGCAGCAGCGCGTGGCGCTGGCCCGCGCCTTCGTGAACGAACCGCGCATTTTGTTCGCCGACGAGCCCACGGGTAACCTGGACGGCGCCACCGGCGAGCGCATCGTCGAGCTGCTGCAGGCGCTCAACCGCGAGAAAGGCTGCACCATCGTCCTCGTTACCCACGACGTCGCCCTCGCCGCGCGCACGCAACGCACGATCCGCCTGCGCGATGGCATCGTGGTCGAGGATATCCGGCATGGCACACCAGTGACCGCCGCCTCATGACCACGCAGGCCCTGCTCCGCCTCGCGTGGCGGGAAAGCCGCACGGCGCGTCGTCGGCTGGCGCTGTACATGTCGTCCATCGCGTTCGGCGTCGCCGCCCTCGTGGCGATCGACTCTTTCGCGGGGAACGTCACGCGGTCCATCCGCGAACAGTCGCGCACCCTGCTGGGTGGTGACATGGCGCTGCAGGCGCGCGCCGCCTTCCCCGCGGTCGTCGACACCCTGCTCGATTCACTGCGCGCCGACCAGATCGCCACGTCGCGCGTCACGACGTTCGCCAGCATGGCGTTGGCGGAACCGTCGGGCGGTACCCGGCTCGTGCAGGTGCGTGCGGTCTCGCCCGGCTATCCGTTTTACGGCGTGATCGAAACCGTGCCCGCACAGGGCTGGGCGCGCGTGCACACCGCACCGATCGTGTTCGTGGATCCGTCGCTGCTGGTGGCGCTCAACGCCAGTGTCGGCGATTCGCTCCGGCTCGGCCAGAAGATGTTCCAGATCGCCGGCACGCTCGGCAACGTCCCCGGCGACGCCGGCATCACGGCGGTCATCGGGCCGCGCGTGTACCTGTCCGACACCTGGCTCGACGCCACCGCGCTGCTCACGTTCGGCAGCCGCGCCGAGTACGACGTGGTGCTCAAGCTGCCCGCATCGTTGGCCACGACGGCGGCGTCGAAGACGATGGCCCGCGATCTCCTCCGTCGCATCGATCCGAAGGCCGCCGCGTTGCAGGAGGCGCAGGACGCGCGCGGCGAAGAACGCCGCGGTCCGGGCGGCGACGACGAACCACCGCCGGCCGACACCGCGGCGCAACGTGCGGCCGCGACCGCGACCGCGACCGCGACCGACTCCGCCTCGGACCCTGCCTCAGGCCTCGTGTCCGGCGTCGCACGCACCCGCGTGCGCGTGCGCACCGTGGCCGATACCGAGCGCGATTTCACCGAGTCGGTAGCCCGCTTGGCGGACTTCCTCAGCATCATCGGCCTGATCGCGCTGCTGCTGGGCGGCATCGGCGTCGCCAGCGGCGTCAACGCCTTCGTCTCGGCCAAGATCGACACGGTGGCCGTGCTGCGCTGCCTCGGCGCCACCGGTCGGCAGGTGTTGGCGCTGTACGTCGTGCAGTCCGCCGCGATGGGGCTCGTCGGTGCCATCGCCGGTACCCTGCTCGGTGTCGCCGTGCAGTTCCTGCTGCCGGGGGTGGTGTCGGATTTCCTGCCCATCGACGTTGAGCTGGCGCTCGAACCGCGGCCGTTGATCCTTGGCCTCGCCACCGGCGTGTGGGTGTCGCTCGTGTTCGCCATGCGACCGCTGCTCGCCCTGCGCCGCGTATCGCCGCTGCAGGCCATTCGCCGCGAGATGGACAACACGGCCCTCCCCCGCGAGTGGAACGACCCCGCGCGACTCACCGTGGACGCACTCCTGGTGGGCAGCATCATCGGCATCGTCGTGTCGCGCATTGGCAACGTGCGCCAAGGGCTCTACATCAGCGCGGCCATCGGTGGTGCGGTGCTGGTGTTGTGGATCGCGGCCACGCTGTTAATTGCCGCCGCGCGCCGCAGCACGCGGCCGTCGTGGCCGTTCGAGCTGCGTCAGGGCATCGCCAATCTGCATCGTCCCGCCAATCAGACACGTGCCGTCACGCTCGCGCTGGGCTTCGGGGCGTTTCTGCTCAGCACCGTGTATCTGGTGCAGGCAAATCTGCTGAGTCGCGTGCAGGCCACCTCCGCCGGTTCGGCCGGCAACCTGCTGTTCTTCGATGTGCAGGACGATCAGGCGGCGCCGTTGGATTCCCTGTTGCGTGCACGTCAGCATCCGATCGTGCAGCAGACCCCCGTCGTCACCATGCGCATCGATGCGCTGAACGGACGGAGCGTGTCGGCGCTGATGGCCGACACGAGTGCGCGCCGCGCCGGCTGGGCGCTGCGCCGTGAATATCGCAGCACGTATCGCGACTCCATCGTGGGCTCGGAAGTGTTGGTGGCCGGCACCTGGTTTGCCGACTCGGCGACCCGGGCGACGGCGCGCGCCGCCAACCCGGATGCACCGTTCGAAGTGTCGCTCGAGCAGAATCTCGCGACGGATTTGGGCGTGGTGCTGGGCGACACGGTCACGTGGAATGTGCAGGGCGTGCCGATCACGACGGTGGTGACCAGCTTCCGCACCGTGAACTTCGCGCGCTTCGAGGCCAACTTTTTCGTGGTCTTCGCCCCCGAAGCACTGCGTCGCGCCCCGCAGCAGTTCATCGTGGTCGCGAACGTGCCGGCGGGCCCCGCGATTGCCGCCGTGCAACGGGACATCGTGCGGCGCTTCCCGAATATCTCGAGCGTTGACCTGAC
>CAIUOO010000411.1 GCA_903900795.1 uncultured Gemmatimonadota bacterium
CCCGGTGGTGGCGCGTCTTGCGTCGGTATTCCTGCTGAGCGCCTGTGGTCGCGATGGCGCGGCACCGACCGACCCGGACGATGTCACGCAATGGTCGGGTGATCCAGCCGCGTTCCGCTGGAACCTGCCGGCGGGCGTCTCGGCGCCCGTGGTTCCGCGCGACAATCCGATGTCGGATGCCAAGGTGGAGCTGGGACGTCGGCTGTTCTACGACACCCGGCTGTCGGTCAATGGCGCGTTCTCCTGTGCGTCCTGTCATCGCCAGGAATTCGCGTTCGCCGATGCCAAGAATCTGTCGGTGGGTGCGACCGGTGAGGTGCACCCGCGCAACTCGATCGGCCTGAGCAATGCAGCCTATCAGTTGTCCTTTGGTTGGGCTGCCCCGTCGACGAACAGCTTCGAGCTCCATGCCCTGATACCGATGTTCGGCGATGCCCCCATCGAGATGGGGCTCAAGGGCCGGGAGTCGCAGGTCGTGAGCGACCTGCAGGGGGTCGCCCTGTACCGGCAGCTCTTCGCCGTGGCCTACGCGGGCGAGCCATCACCAATCCGCGTCGAAAACATCGTGCGCAGCATCGCGGCGTTTCAGCGTACGATGCTGTCCTTCAATGCCCCGATCGATCGCTATCGGCGGGGAGATGCAGCGGCACTGTCGGCGGCGGCCGTGCGCGGGATGGCGTTGTTCGAAAGCCGCGGGTGCACGCAATGTCACGCAGGGGCGGACTTCACCCTGGCAACGGTTCCGGGGAGGGCCGCCGAGGCCTTCGCCAATACCGGCTTGTACAACATTGGCGGGACGGGAACGTACCCCGCGCGTAATCGCGGGCTGATGGAAGTCACCGGTAACGCGAGGGACATGGGACGCATGAAGATCCCCTCGCTGCGCAACGTAGCGCTGACCTTTCCGTATGGTCATGACGGCAGTGTCGGCTCACTGGACGCCATGCTCGAGAATTACGCGCGGGGCGGACGAGTGGTGCAGACGGGTCCGAGTGCCGGTGATGGCCGCGACAACCCGTACAAGGATTCCCGCCTGCGGGCATTTGCCCTTCCACCGGGGGACAAGGCCGACCTGCTGGCCTTGCTTCAGGCGCTCACGGACTCCGCCTTTGTCACCAACAGGATGTTGGCCAATCCCTGGCGCTGACCGTTGCCGATTTCCGCGGGAGCGGTACGTGCGGATCCCCACCGCCGCCTACAACCGCACCGCCCGCCCCACGCCCTGCTCGCGCGCTAGCCGGTACACGAGCGCGGCCACGACCAGGTCCTCCATCGCGTGCCCCATCGACTTGTACGCCGTGAGCTCCGTGGGTGATGTGCGCCCCGGCGCGCGCCCCGCGAGCAGCTCCCCCAACTCCGTGCCCAGTGCCGGATCGAGCCCCGCCAGTTCGGCGCACCCGCCCGGTGGCGGATCGAACGAGAGGCGCGACTCGACGGCGAGCGTCGCCTGCTGCACGACCTCGGACGGCAACTCGCCGCCGGGAGGCGCGTAGCCCACCGACGTTACGTGAGCCCCGGGCGCGAGCCACTCCGCCTCGATCACCGGCGTGTCCGACGTGGTGCACAGGCAGACGATATCGGCACCGCGCACGGCCTCGCGGACCGACGTGACGGCGTGCGCACGCGTGTCGGTGGCGGCCAGCGCCTCGGCGTCCGCGTGTCGCCGCGAGACGATGCGGATCTCGGTGATCCCGCGTACGCGCGGCAACAGTTGCAGATGCGCGAGTCCCTGCACGCCCGCGCCGACGATCGCGAGGACGTGGGCGTCCGCGCGGGCGAGGCAGCGGGCGGAGAGCGCCGCGCCGCCGGCGGTGCGCATCGCGGTAATGTGCGAGCCGTCCATGATCGCCAGCGGCGTCCCCGTCGTCGCGTCCACCAGCGCGATCACCCCCTGAATCGTCGGGATCCCGCGGTCACGGTTTCCCGGGAACGTCGAGACGAGCTTCACCGCCATCGGCTGGCCGTCGATCCATGCCGGCTTCACGAGCAGGTGCCCGGTGCCCGCGGCGCCCAGCTCGCTCCGGGTCGGCGCCTGCACCTGTCCGGCGCTGAGCGCGATAAAGCCGTCGGCAAGTGCCGACAGCAGTGCGTCCGGGTCGAGCAGCGCCTGCACTTCGTCTCGGCTCAACAGCAGCAGGTCCATGGTGCTACCGCTTGAACGCGGCGCGCAGCATCACCGCCGACGTGTACACGATGACGGCGATCACGACCCACCGCAGCAGGTCCAACGGCAGCTCCTTCACCACGAACGCGGCGATCGGCACGGACGCGAGCCCGGCGATCGCGATGATGAGGCTGACCTTTCGGTCATACGCGCCCGCAGCGATGAAGCGCACCGACGCGGGCGGCATCAGAAACGCGCACGAGCCCATCATGATGGGAAAGGCGACCCGTGGTGACATGCCCAGCGCGAAGACGAGGGCCATGCAGGGCGCGTACAGGCCCACGCCGGCCGTCATGAGCGCGCCGAGCAGCGCGTTCACCACCACAGCGATCACGAGCGCTGCGCCTGCCAGGCCGATCGCGTCGCCACCGCCCTGAATCCAATTGAGGCTCCGCGCCACCATGAACCCGGCGGTGATGAGCAGCGCGAAGCCCATCGTCATCCGGATGCGCCGCTCGTCGAGC
>CAIUOO010000412.1 GCA_903900795.1 uncultured Gemmatimonadota bacterium
CGTTCGTGAGATAGATGTACGGCTTGTAGTCGCCCAGCAGGTAGCGGTAGGTCGCGTAGTAGGCCGACCCCTTGCGATGCGGAGAGGCGTCGATCCACGCCACACGGCCGCCGTCCTCCAGTCCCTTCGGGGTCACACGAGCCCACGTCTTGCCATCATCGCGCGTCACGGAGAACGGACCGTCGTTCGAGCCGGTCCAGATCACGCCCTTCTCGAGCGACGACTCGGTGATCGCGTACAGCGTGCTGTAGAACTCTTCACCCGTGACGTCGCGCGTGATCGGCTCGCCGCTGCCGCCCTGGCAGCACTTCGGGAACCAGGTGAGATCGGGGGAAATCTTCTCCCACGTCGCGCCATTGTTGCGCGTGCGGTGCAGATACTGCGAACCGTAGTACAGCACCTTCGGATCGTGCGGCGACAGCGCCATCGGCGTCGTGCGCTGCATGCGATACAGCAGATCGCCGCCGTCGTTGCCGTACAACGACTGCGCGCCGATCCAGTAATTCTTCGTCACACCGGCTTCGAGATTCATCACCGCATACTGCCCCTTGCAGTTGCCGTGCACGAGGTTCTTGTCGCCCGGGTGCGGAATGATCGGCCCCGTCTCACAGCCCGGGCCCGTGCGTACTGTGCCCATGTTGAACACGTCGTTGTTGCTCGGCACGATGTACGTGCTGTTGTCCTGCTGCGCCATGTACAGCTTGTACGGGAACGCATTGTCCAACCACACGCCGTAGAACTCGGCCGTTGGCTGCACATCCTGCGAGCTCCACGTCTTGCCGCCGTCGAACGACACGTTGGCGCCGCCGTCGTTCGACTGCACCATCGTGTTGCTGTTCGTGGGGTTGATCCAGATATCGTGATTGTCGCCGTGCGGCGTGCGGAATGGCGCCACCGTCTTGCCGCCGTCGGTGCTCTTGTAGAACGTCTCGGCACCCGCGAACACCACGTCGGCGTTCGACGGATCCGTGCCGAGCGAGGTGTAGTAGAACGGACGCGTGATGAGCCCCGGCGTGCTGTTCATGAGTGCCCAGCTTGCACCGGCATCATCCGAGCGATACAACCCGCCGCCCGGCATCGCCTCCACCAGCGCGTAGAGGCGGTTCGGATTGGCCGCCGTGACCGCCAGATTGCCCTTGCCCGTGATCTGATTCGGCAGGCCGCCCACCATTTTGGTAAAGCTGTCGCCACCATCGGTGCTCTTGTAGAAACCGCCTTCACGCGAGCCGGAGATGATCGACCACGGTTTGCGCTCGATGTGGTTCATCCATGCGTACACCACGTTCGGATTCCCGGGCTGCAGTTCGACATCCATCGCGCCCGTGCTGTCGCTCACGTACAGCGTCTTCTTCCACGACTTGCCGCCATCCGTGGTCTTGAACACGCCACGATCGTTGTTCGGCTTGAAGATGTCGCCGTAGGCCGCCACCCACACGATGTCCGGATTCGTGGGGTGAATGCGCACCGCGCCGATCTGTCCGGCGTTGTACAGGCCGGAGAACTGCCAGGTCACGCCGTTGTCCACGCTCTTGTACACGCCGCGGCCGGTGGAGACGTTGCTGCGCACGCCGTCCGAACCCGTACCGACGTAGATGATGTTCGGGTTCGATTCCGCCACCGCGATCGAGCCGATCGAGCCCAGGGGGATCTTGTTGTCGGTGATGAAATCCCACGACTCACCGCCGTTCGTGGTGCGCATCACGCCACCACTGGCGATGCCGGCGTAGAAGGTCTTCGGCTGCGACGGCACTCCGGTCACCGAGGTGACACGTCCACCGCGCGAATGGCCCACCAGGCGGTAGCTGAGCCCCTTGAACAGGGCCGGGTCGGCCGCGGCCATCATCGGCGCCGACGGCGCCTTCATGGCAGCACGGGCCGGCGTGGCGGCCGGCTTGGCCTGGGCCCCCAATGGGAGCCCCAACGGAAGCGCGGCGCAGGCCGCCGAAATGGAGAGAGCGAGTGTACGGCGAATCATCTCAGGGGATCTTGAGGAGGGTCGGAACAGAGGCCATCAGAAAAGCTACGCCCGGCAGCGGCAGACGTTGAGGGGGACAGCGCGTGATTACGCGGGACGAAGCACCTGCCCGGCGCCAGCCGACGGCCGTCGCCCCTCGCGGACCGAGATCACGCCATTCACCACCACGGCTGTGATACCAAGCGGGTACTGAAACGGGTTGGCGAAGGTGGCGGTATCCGACACCCGCGCCACATCGAACACCACGACATCGCCCGCCATACCGGTGGCGAGCATGCCTCGATCGGCCAGGTGCACCCGTGCCGCCGGCACCGCCGTCATCTTGCGGATAGCGCTCGCGAACGAGAGCGCCTTCCGCTCGCGCACATAGCGGCCCAGCACCCGCGGAAAGGTGCCGGCGCCTCGTGGATGCGGGCTGCCCCGCCGGGTGGGGCCGTCGATCGCGAAGGCGCCGCCGTCGGAGCAGACCATGCTGAACGGGTGCGCCAGCAGGCGGTCGATCGTGTCCTCGCTCATCGCGAAGCCGAGCATGCCCACGTCGGCCCGATTGCGCTCGATGAGCCCGATCGCGGCCGCATAGGGATCGAGCGACCTGGCCATGGCGTAGGCACCCATGCGCTTGCCTTCCGCATCGCGGTCGACCGCCTCGGCCACCCGGGAGATCTGCACGTTGTCCCAGCCGCCGATGAGCTCCACCTTGGCCAGCGTTTCCGTGCGAATACGCGGTGCCACACGGACGTCGTTCAGGCGCGCCAGGAATGCGTTGGTCCCGCCGTCGCGACTCCACACCGGAAACAGATTCGTGAGTCCGGTGGAATACGCTTCGTACGGATACACGTCGAACTGCACGTCCACGCCCGCCGCGCGCGCCGTCGCAATGCGCGCCAAAGCCGTATCCAGCTTCGGCCAGTTGCGCGTGCCCTGCATTTTCAGATGCGAGATCTGCAGCGGGCACCCGGCCCCGCGCGCCACCGCGATCGATTCGTCGATGGAGTCGAGCACACGATCGTCTTCGTTGCGCATGTGCGTGGCATATGGCAGTCGCTTGGCCGCCAACGGGCGACAAAGCGCGATCAACTCCTCGGGCGTGGCGAAGGCGCCGGGCGTGTACTCGAGGCCCGTCGACGCCCCGCAGGCGCCGGCGGCCACGGCCTGCTCCACCATGCGCACCATGCGCTGCAGTTCGTCGGCAGTGGCCTGGCGGTCGTCGTCGCCGACGACGGCGCCGCGCACACCGCCCAGGCCGATCATCGCGGCCACATTCACCGCCGGCCGCGCCGCCTCGAGCGCCGTAGCCCACGCGCTGAAGCCGCGCGCTCCGTCGCCCTGAAAGCGCGAACTCCCGTCGGCGCCGGCCACGATCGTCGTGATCCCCTGTCGCACCACCGACTCGGCGCGCGGGTCCTCCAGCAACGAGC
>CAIUOO010000413.1 GCA_903900795.1 uncultured Gemmatimonadota bacterium
ACCGACAACGGCGGATGCGAATTCGCGTGTGGTATGGGGCTCACCGCCATCAGCGGCGCGGGTCAGCGGCGGCGAGTTCGGTGGACCAGAGACGTTTGCCGGTCACATCCCAGAGCGCGGCGGTGAGTGCTCGGGTGCCGGCGTCAACGTCGAGCGTACCGTAGAACTGCAGGTCGTCACTGGGTGGCCGATTGGGGCGTGGGGCGGTACTGGCAAAGCGCACCTCCGGACCGAAGGTTCGGTCGAGTGCGTTTGGTCCGAAGGTTCCGGCATGCATTGGCCCCGCGACGAATTCCCAGAACGGGTTGAAGCGTGTGAACTGGGCGCGCTCCGGCGCGTAGTGATGCGCGGCCGCGTAGTGCACGTCGGCGGTAATCCACACCACGTTCTCCACCGACGCCGCTTGCAGCGCCTCCAACAGCTGCGCCACTTCGAGCTCCCGCCCCAGAGGCGCTCCGCCGTCGGCATTGGCGATGCCTTCGAAATTGCGTTCGCCGTCTCGCATGCGGTCGGGCACCACGAGCCCAATGGGCATGTCGCTGGCAATCACTTTCCACACCGCCGTACTGGAACGCAGCGCGTTGGTGAGCCACTGTAGCTGAGTCTCACCGAAGATCGCGGCCGCGGCTGACGATGCCGGTTGCCGATTGGCGGAGTTCGCACCGCGATAGCTGCGCAGGTCCACCACAAACAGCTCCATCATTGGCCCGTAGCGGAACTGCCGGTAGATCCGGCCGGCTTCGGTAGCATGGCGACGAATGGGCAGAAACTCGAAGAACGCCTGTCGGGCCCGTTCGGCGAGCACCCGCACCCGTTTTTCGGTGTAGCGCGGATCGTTGGCGAGCACGAGCTCATGAAACCAGTTATCCACGACTTCGTGGTCATCCCACTGGGCAATAACGGGGACATTGGCTCCGAACTGCTGCGCGTGCCCGTCAAGCAGGTTGTAGGCGAAGGCGCCGCGATACTCGTCCAGCGTTTCCGCCACTTTGGCTTTCCCATCGGTGATGAGATTGCGCCAGATCGTTCCGTCATCGAGGGTGACTTCCGGCAGCAACGGCTGATCCGCATAAATGTTGTCACCGGAGTGCACAAACACATCGGGTTGCGCACGGCGGAGCGCATCATAGATGCGAAGGCCACCGCGGGACGCGTCGATACCCCACCCCTGACCCACCATGTCCCCCGACCATGCTACGCGCACCGAGCGGGCGCGGCGTGGTGCCGTACGGAAGGTGCCCACGAGGGGCTCGCTGAACACGCCGGGTAGCTCTGCACTTTCGTAGCGCAGCCGATACCAGATGTCCTGACCCGCCGGTAAATCCGTGAGATCAAGGTGGGTGGTGAACGCGGAGGCGTCCGTGGCCACTGCGCTCTGCAACCGTCGCACCTGTCGGAAGCGGTCGGTTGTGTCCCACTCAACGTGCAAGCGTGCTGCGCGATCGGATCGTGCCCAGAGTATGGCGCGGTCGGTGAGCGGATCCCCGGTTTGTACGCCACTGGGCCACTGGGGCCGGAGCCGGTCACGCGTAATGATGGCGGGCGCCCCCCACAGGCGCGACGGAACCGTGAGCACGGCGCCTGCCGTGACGGCACTGCAGAGTGCGTCGCGTACAAAGCCGCGGCGCGATAGCGGTGGATTGGACATAGGCCGGATGTGACAGGTTACACCGAGGAGCGCTTCACCACGCGAGGGGCATACAACTCCATATCCCGCCCCAACAACAGCGTCGCCAGCACCAGCGTCGCGCTGATCCAGAACGGGCTTTGCATGCCGAACGTGTCGAACGCAAACCCCAGCAGAATCGGAAAGCCGACGCGCGTAATACCGCCATACGTCTGCTGCACGCCCATGTACAATCCGCGCTCGGACCCCGCGACGACGCGTGACAGCATCGCGGTGACGCACGGGAACGTGAACGCGGTGCCAAGCGGCAGCAGTCCGACGGCGAGCGCCAGCGTCACGTAGTCACGCGAGAACGACAGACCGATCAAGCCGACGGCGAGGAAGACCACGCCGTAGCGGCTCAGTCGCGCCTCGCCGAAGTGGTCGACGATCTTGCCCAGGAACAGCGCGCGCACCACGACACTCAGCACGCCGATGTACATGAAGAAGTAGCCGATCGTGTCGGCCGTGACATTGAAGCGTGCGGCGAGGAAGAGCGCGAGGATGGCGGTCGTGCCCTGGAACGCGCCGATCGCGATCGCGTAGATCAGCACCAGCCGCGAGGCGGGCTCGCTGGGGTGGCTCAACACCCGGAACACCGCTTCACGCGATCCCTTCCGCACCGGCTTCGAGCCGTCGGCGTTGTTGGCCAACGGCTTCCGCACTTCGGTGAGATACTTCGACGCGAACACGATGTTGATGAGGCACAAGCCTGCCGCCACCAGTCCTGGCGTATGCGGCCCCCAGTGCTGCACCCAGCTGCCCATCACCGGTCCGAGCGCAACACCGGCGTTCGTGGCCGCCGACAGCCAGCCCAGGCTCTTGGCGCGGTCTTCCGGACGGGTGGCATCGGCCACGTAGGCCTGGATCACGCTCACGGTGCCGCCGCCCGCTCCCTGCACGATGCGTGACAGCAGCAGCAGCCACAGCGAATCGGCGTACGCAAACACCACATAAGCGACCGCGCTCGAGGCGAGCCCCACGATCAGCGCCGGACGACGGCCGTGCTTGTCGCTGAACCGCCCCCACAGCGGCGCGCTGAGCAGCTGCGCCACGCTGAACGAACTCACCAGCAGTCCCACCACCAAGCCGCCGGCCCCAAGATCCTTCGCGTAGAACGGTAGCAAGGGCAGAATCATCAGCATGCCGAGCATGTCGATGAATCCGGTCACCATCAACACCGAGAGCCTGCCGAACGCGGATTTTCCGCCGTCGATCGGATGCTCGTCGGCCTGTGGGGTCGGTGCGGTCACTCGCGTACCATCATGGGGAGAAGCGGCGCTGCAGGCGCAGCGTGAAATTGCCGTAACGCGGGGGGCGTCACGTGGAGGATCACGTGGAGGATCACTCCGTTTTGCCGAGCGCCGCGGGTGCGACACTCCGTCCAACGACGCCCGCCACGGCGATGATGGTCAGCACGTAGGGAATCATTTCCACGAACTGACTGGGAATCACCTGCGAGCCCTGCAGCTGAATCTGCAGCGTCTCGGCCCCGGCGAACAGGAAACACGCCACCGCGACGCGCACCGGCTCCCACCGTCCGAAGATCACGGCCGCCAGTGCGATGAATCCGCGACCCGCCGTCATGCTGTCGGAGAACTGGTGCTGGTCGAGCGCGAGGTAGGCACCGCCAAGACTCGCCAGCGAGCCGGCGATGAGCAATCCCTGCAGGCGCAGGCGCGTCACGGCCACGCCCAACGATGCGGCCGCTTCCGGCTTCTCGCCCACGGCGCGCGCCCGCAGGCCGAACGGGGTGCGATAGAGCACCCACGCCAGCACGGGGAGCGCCGCCAGCCCCATCCATACCACAGGGTTCACGAAACTCGCGAACATGCCACCGGTGCCTTCTCCACCGAAGCCCGGTACGCGCGGCGAGTTGCTGGCGCTGTCGAAGATGCGCCGCAGATAGAACCGCGTGGCCGCGACCACCAGCAGGTTGATCGCCACGCCGACCACCACCTGATTGGCCTTGTAGCGCAGCGTGGCGACCGCCAACACCGCCGTCACCATCGCGCCGGCCAC
>CAIUOO010000414.1 GCA_903900795.1 uncultured Gemmatimonadota bacterium
ATGCGGCTGAGCAGTTCGTCGGTTGGCTCGTTGGCCGTGCCCGTGACGCCGATGTCCACCGACTTGAAACGCGCGAAGCCACCATCGGGCGCAAGTCCCAAGGCTTGAGCCAATCGCACGTTGTTCCCGTACTCGGCGTGGAGATCCAGCGGCAGATGCGACGCGTACACGGCCAGCCCACTCGAAAGCAGCGATCGGAATTTCTCGTATTGCATCCCGACCAGCGGTTGCACGCCGCTCCAGAACAGTCCGTGGTGCACGACGAGGAGGTCGGCTCCGGAAATGACCGCTTCCGTAATCGCGGCGCGTGACGCGTCGACCGCCACCGCGACGCGATGGACGGCGCCGGGGTTGGCGATCTGGAGTCCGTTCACCGCGCCCGGATAGTCCGGGATCTCACTGGTGCGCAGTTCGGCGTCGAGCGCCGACACGATGTCGCGCAGCGGCACGGACGGCAGCGGACTGCCGTTCCCGCTGGCCGACGCGAGAATGCGATCCGTCGCTGGCGTCGACATGGTTTACTTCGCTGGTGGTAGTGGCTTCGCGCTGTCCGTGCCCTGCAGCAGATCGGCGAGTCCGGTGAACGTGCCGGCCTTGAGCAACAGGCCCACGGAATCACTCGCCGCCATCGCGGTGGCGGGAATGCGATTGCTCAGGGCGGGATTCACGACGAGCCGAACCACGTCGTCTTTCACGCCGAGGTTGAGCACGCGGCCCTTGAAGGTGCCGGCTTGTACTTCGCGCGCCACCATCAGGAACGCTTTCGGCAAATCGATTACGACGCTGGCGATGATCACGTCGGGGGCAACGCTGTTTTGGTCGGCGTTCGTACCGAAGGCGAGGATCTTCTTTTCACGCGCCGCCTGAAATACCCCCAGACCCGCGGCGTCGGCGTTCTGGAAAATGATGTCGGCGCCCTGCGCGATCTGGGCCAGTGCCTGTTCCTTACCGGCGCCCACGTCGTCCCAGTTGCCGATGTACGAGGTGATGACGCTGACCTTTGGGTTCACCGATTTCGCGCCACGCTCGAAGGCGAGAAAGCTCGTCTTTACGGGCGGCAGTTCGGTACCGGCGATGAGTCCGATCGTGTTGGACGTGGTCACCGCGCCGGCGATCATGCCTGCCTGGTAGGAGGCCTCTTCGAACGCGAAGGCGAGACCGGCCACGTTTGGCGCGGTGACCCGTCCTGATGTGATGGCGTAGTTCGTTTTCGGATAGCTGGGTGCCACGCGCGTGGCGGCCTCCTGATACTCGAAGCCATTGCCGATCACGAGGTCATATCCCTGCGCGCCGTACTGTCGGAAGTTCTCGTCGAATTCGGCGGGCGTCTTGGTCTGGATGTGCGACGTTTCTGCGCCCAATGAATCGCGAATGGCGACGAGCCCTTCGTGCGCGATGCCGTTCCAGGATTTATCGGAGATGGGTCCTGGGGTGAGCAGCGCTACCCGCATTGTCTTTGGCGCCGTGGAATCGGCGGGTGTTCCGGCTTTCTCCCCGCCGCAGGCGGTTACGAGGGCGAGGAGGGTGCAGACGGTGACGCGTGCGAGGCGATTCGTGAGCATAGATGGTGCCGATTCCTGTGGTATGGCTTGTTAGTGCAATGATGGTGGCGCTTTTGTGATACGAAAGCAGCGGTATGGTGTTAGTCGAGCGAGACGCCAAGGAGGTCGAGTAGGCGTTCGAGATCGTCGTTGGAGAAGAAAGCGATGCGGACTTCGCCTTTGTCCTTGGCTGATAGCTGAATGGACACGCCGGTCTGGAGTTTCCGCCGCAGGCGCTCTTCGATGAGTCGGACGGTGGCGGCTGATGCACCGGCGGGAATCGTCCCCTCGGTGTCCGCCTGTTTCTTTCCAGCGGCCGGCGGCTTGGGGCGGCCGGCCTGCACTCGGCGCTCGACTTCACGGACGGAGAGTCCGCCGTCGATGATGTCCCGGGCCATGTCCACGATCGCCCGTTCGGCGGCGAGGGGAAGCAGGGCGCGGGCGTGTCCGGCGGTGAGTTGCTTGTCCTGCAGCATCCGGCGCACCGAGGCGGGGAGCTGTCGGAGGCGGAGCGCGTTGGCGACGGTGGAGCGATCCTTCCCGACGACGTCGGCGACTTCCTGGTTGTTGAGCTGAAACTCGTCGGCGAGCCGTTGGTAGCCGTCCGCTTCTTCGATGGGATCGAGGTCGGCGCGCTGCAGGTTTTCGATCATCGCCAAGACAAGGAGGGTCTTGTCGTCGACCGGCTTCACGAGCGCCGGAATCTCTGTCCAGCCCAAGCGGCTGGCGGCGCGGAAGCGGCGCTCGCCGGCGATCAGCTCGTAGCCGGTGCCATTGGGAGCCGGACGCACGGTGATGGGCTGGAGCAGGCCATTGACGCGCAGACTCGCTTCGAGGTCGGCCAGTTCTTCGGGCCGGAACTCCTGTCGAGGCTGATAGGGATTGGCACGAATCTGTGAAAGCTTGATCGTACGAAGTGGCGATTCTTCGCGCTCGACGGCCGCTATGGCGTCGGCGCCTCCTCCGGCACCGGCTTTCGGCGTGTCTTTCGGGCTATCGCGTCGGGCGAGGAGGGCGTCGAGCCCGCGTCCGAGTCGTCGAGGGGGTTCAGGCGTCATAAATGCTACGCAAGTGCTTGATGCAATGAATGTTATGAGCTTTCGCTCAGCTTCGATGCGGCGGTGCGGTCAATGAGCTCGTGGGCGATGGCCATGTAGGCCTGAGCGCCGACGGAGACCACGTCATACACGACGATCGGCTTGCCGAAACTCGGGGCTTCAGCGAGCCGGATGTTTCTCGGGATGACGGTGGTGAAGACCTTGTCGCCGAAATGGGATCTCGCGTCGGTCGCGACCTGTCTCGAGAGATTCAGGCGGGCGTCGTACATGGTGAGCAGGACGCTGTCGACCTCAAGGTTGGGGTTGAGCGTGTCCTGGACGCGCTGCACGGTACCGAGCAGCTGCGAGAGTCCCTCGAGCGCGTAGTACTCGCACTGGAGGGGGATCAGGATGGCATCAGCCGCGACCAGCATGTTCAGCGTGATCAGCCCCAGTGATGGTGGGCAATCGATCAGGATGAAGTCGTAGCGATCGCGGATCGGGGCGAGTGCGTCTCGCATCCGGGTGCCGCGGTTTTCGGCGTCAACGAGTTCGACTTCGGCCCCGGAGAGTTCCGGTGTCGTGGGGAGGACGTCGAGGTGACGGAATTGGACGCTACGAATGAGCGCCTGATCGACGGATGCACCGCCAATGAGGACGTCGTAGCAGTCCACGGTGAAGTCATCGCGGGAAATCCCGCAGCCGCTGGTGGCGTTGCCTTGGGGATCGGCATCGATGAGCAGCGTGCGCTGCTCCGCCACGGCGAGCGAGGCGGCGAGGTTCACAGCGGTGGTGGTCTTACCGACTCCACCTTTCTGATTGGCGATAGCGAGGATGCGTGCCAAGAGTCGTCTGCGAGGAGGGTGCGCGGGGAGCGGTAGTATAGGCATCACTCCGGCCAGGGACTATCGTGCAAGCAGACCAATCCGGTGATTTCGGCAAGAATTCAGCGGCTTCGGCGTTTCACGTGAAACCCAACGCGGTACTTCGACCCCCGAGGGGCGACATCACGCCGTTTCACGTGGAACAGAACCCAAGAAAAAGGGGGGAGGCCTGACGATCAGGCCTACCCCTCTCTCGTTCGAACAACCGAATGCGCTACTTCGTGAAGCGCCAGCGCGTGGTCACGCTTACCGCGATGGTTGCCAACCCTTCGCTCACTGGGGTCGATATCGCCGCATCAGCTACCTCCATTTTTGCCATGGCCATCACGGCCCTTGGCAGTGGCCGCTCGAACTCGTTGATGTTGAGCTCGAGCAGTTCGGTGATCTGTCCGCCAGCCGCTGTCGCTGCGACTTCTGCCTGACGGCGGGCACTCTCGACGGCCTTGGTGAGGGCGGTTTCCTGCGCCTTTGCCCGATCCTTCACGAGGAAGTCGAGGCCGGCCACCCGATTGCCGCCATTGGTAAGCGCGGCATCGATGATCGGTCCGGCCTGTTCGATCTTGTCGGTGACCACCTGCACGATGTTGCTGACCTGATATCCGTCGATCACGACGCGCTGTGTGTTCTGATCGTATCGCTGCATCGGCATGACGCTGTAGTTGAGCGTCTGAATCTGCGCGGCGGGAATGCCCAGCGCGCGGATGGCCGCCAGGATCGCGGTTTGCTTCTTGTTGTTTTCCTGCGACGCCAGCGCGGCGGTCTTTGCCTGCGTTTCCATGCCGACCTGCACCTGGGCGCGATCTGGCGCGACCTGCACTTCTCCGCGCCCACTCACCACGATCTGCGGCGGCGGTTGTGGCATTGACATCTGGGCCGCGGCCTGGGTGGAGAGCACGGGGGCGGCGAACGCGCCGAGTACGAAGGCGGCGGCAGTTAGCGGGCGAACGGCCCGGTTCGACAAGCGCACGATCATGGAGCGTCTCCTCATCTATATAAAGAACGAGAGTGGTGGCGATCGGCTTATACCCCATACAGCCATTATCGGTCAAATGCGGCACAGTTTGATGACGAACCGTACAACCTGTGTTACAAAACGTGGTCGATAACCGATACACTATAACCACATTATCATGTCATCATAAAGACAACTATCAATATCGTGCTGGATTTTCGGTGTTGAGATGATCTGCAGGGTTGGGGCAAGCTGACGCCTCTTTTCGGAGACGAACAGATCCGGCAAAGTTGCACACGTTTTGAGCTGTTCTTCGCGAACCTTCGCGGCCTTCGCGCCCTTCGCGTGAACCTGTGTCTGTCCGATGGCACCGAGAAAGCCGAAAGCACCGCGGTTTGACGCGAAGGGCGCGAAGGGCGCGAAGAACTGCAAAAGAAAAACTTTGAATGGATTTCGTGCGGGCCGTCGGCGCCGCGTGAAACCCCAACCTCCGCTGTGGCTGTTCTTCGCGAATCTTCGCGGCCCTTCGCGGCCTTCGCGTGAACCGCGGTACTCTTCGATCACTCGGCGCCCTCCGCCGAGGCACCCCGCACGCACACCCTAGTCGCCAATCGGCGTCCGCCGGATCTCCATCAGCAAATTCTGCAGATCCGCCGGACTGATGCCCGGAATCTGACCCGCCTGGGCCAGCGTGGCCGGCCGGATGCGCGTCAGCTTCTGGCGCGCTTCGATGGAGATGGTCAGCATCGCCTCGTAGTTCAACGACGCGTGCAGCGACACCGACCCCTGCGCCTTGAGGCGATTGGCGCGATTGCGCTCCTTGTCGAAGTAGCGTTCGTACTTGATCTCGAGCTCCGCCCCAATCACCGCGTCCACCGGCAGGGTGTCGCCCACGCCGGCGGCGCTGAAGAGGGCGCGTAATGACACGTCCTGGCGGCGCGTCAGTTCGATCGCGCGTACCGCGTGCAGCAAAGGCGCCGATCCCACGGCCAGGAGGAGCGGGTCGGCCACCGCGGGCGTCATGCTCGTGCGCTCGGCCAATGCGTACGCCTCACGCACCGCGCCCAATCGTATCCCCATCTGTGCGTGCTCGTCGGGCGCCAAGAGCCCTAACCCGTCGGCCATCTCGCCCAGACGCGCGAGTGCATTGTCCTGCCGGACCGTGAGACGGAACTCGCTGCGGGACGTGAACAGGCGATACGGCTCGTCAACGCCGCGCGTGACGAGATCATCGATCAGGACGCCGATGTAGCTCGTCTCGCGACCGAGGATCACCGGCTCGCGTTCCTGCACCCATCGGGCCGCGTTCAGGCCGGCGATTACACCCTGTCCAGCGGCTTCCTCGTAGCCCGTCGTGCCATTCACCTGACCGGCGAAATACAGACCGTGCACTGCGCGTGATGCCAGCGTCGACGACAGCTGCGTAGGCGGGTAGTAGTCGTACTCGATCGCGTAGCCGGCGCGCGTCATACGCACGTCTTCGAGACCGCGCACACTACGCATGACCGCCAGCTGCACCGGCGCCGGCAACGACGTCGACAGACCATTCACATACAACTCGCTCGTGTCGTGTCCTTCCGGCTCGAGAAAGAGCTGATGCTGCGCCTTGTCGGGAAACTTCACCACCTTGTCTTCGACACTCGGGCAATAGCGCGGACCGCGCGACGCAATCGCACCGCCATACATTGCCGACTCGGCAAGGTGATCGGCGATGATCGACGTGCCCGCTTCGTCGAGCATCGTGAGCCAGCAGGGCATCTGGGCCGGATGACGCGTGCGCAGTGCGCCGTCCACCACCTGTGCGCGCGGCGTGCTCCAGAAGTGCGACCACGAATAGTCAAATTGCTCGATCTCGCTGTGCTGCAACTCGAGCTCGCCGGTGCGCACACTGCGTCCATCAATGCGCGGCGGCGTGCCCGTTTTGAAGCGTTCCGTGGTGAGGCCGAGCGCGTCGAGTTGCTCGCCAAGCAACACAGACGGCGCTTCGCCGGCGCGCCCGCCGCTGATCTGCGTGCCGGTACCGATGTGCATCTTGCCACGGCCGAAGGTGCCAGTGGTGAGCACGACGGCGCGCGCGCCGAAGCGCCGGCCTTCCACCGTTTCCACGCCCGACACGCGTTCTCCGGTGGCATCGAACAACAGGCGCGCCACCATCCCCTGAATGGTGACGAGGTTGGGCTGCGCTTCGAGCAGCTGTCGCACGGCGCGGCGGTAGAGACCGCGATCGCATTGCGCCCGCGGTGCCCACACCGCCGGCCCTTTGCCGCGGTTGAGCATGCGGAACTGCACCGAGGCCAGGTCGGTGGCGCGCGCCATGATGCCGCCCAAGGCGTCGACCTCACGCACCACGGTGCCTTTGGCGATGCCGCCGATGGCCGGGTTGCAGGATAGCTGCCCGATTTGTTCGAGCGCCCCCGTGATCAGCGCCACCGAGGCTCCCGAGCGGGCCGCCGCCACGGCGGCCTCGGTACCCGCGTGGCCGGCGCCGATCACGACCACGTCGAACAACGCTTCCATCGCGGCGCTGGCGGTGGAGAGCAGGAGGTGGGTGGGGGACAGGGTCATGACGCTCTAAGCTAGACGGCTGGGCAAGCCAGTTCCCACCCGGCCACTTCCGCTGCTATATCCCTCACACACCGCACCCGTCTCCCGCCGACCACGACTTCCGCCGACCACGACTCCCGATGCCGCTGATCCTCCCAAACACCGCGCCGACCCTGCTGATCCGGAAATCGGCGTTCGAACGCGTCGAGATGACCCGTGCGCAGGTGGATGAAGCGCTGGGGCTGACGCCCGATGAATTCCGGATCGAAGGGGCACTCATCGCCATCGGACCGCTGGTCGGTGAGGACACCCTCAGCGAACTGATCGAGCGTCTCGAAGGCGCCGGTCTCGTGTATTACGACGATTTCTTCGAGTTAAGCGGCAACTGGCCCGAATGGCTCCGGCTCTTCGCCATGGACGCGTCCGTCTGATTCACGAATCTCCGGTGTCGTTCGGCTGACAGCCACACGTCGCTACGCCGGAGCACCCCTTCCCAGCCACAGCCGATGCACCAGCTGCGGCGGAAGCGCTCACCCAGCACGCGCCACCAGCCTACGCGCTCGATGGCTAACGTCTCGCTGTCGCACATCAGACAGGTGTCCCCGTCGGGGATCATCATCACGAACGCTTTGGTGGCGAGCCAAATGAACGCGAAGCGGATCGTCACAAAAAAGACGATGAAGATTGCCGCGTCGGTCCAGCTCCAGCGTCCTGGCATCAGATGAACTTAGCGGGGCGTGCGAACGAACGGTTGCATGCGGGCTGCAAGGAACTCCGCGGCCCGCCACTCGCCGTAGTACCAGGGATTCCACGGACGCCTGCCGGCGGTGAAGCCCACGTGCCCCCCGCGCGCGGGGAATTCCACGCCCACCTGCGGGTTCTCGCGTACGGCGCGGCGCACTTCGTCCAGCACGTCCGCCGGCAGGAACGGGTCGTCAACCGCGCTCAGCAGGAGCGTCGGAAGCTGGATACGTGCCAGATAAGGCAGGGAGCTGGCGCGCGCGTAGTAGTCGGCCGCGTCCAGAAAACCATGCAGCGGCGCCGTGAAGGCATCGTCGAACTCCCAGAGGGTGCGGGCGTGCTGGACACGGCGCAGCGGCGCCAGCTCCGGATGCCGGTCGATCTTTGTCAGCGCCTTCGGGATGAGCGACTTGAGAAAGAACTTCTCATAAATGGCGCCGAACCCCCGGCCGATATGCCGGGAGGCACGAGCCAGATCGAACGGGACCGACATCGCCACCGCCCCCACGACCTGCCTGGGAAGCACGTCGCCGAACTCGCCGAGGAGCTTGCATAGGACATTGCCACCCAGCGATACGCCCATGAGGCCGAGGGGGGCGTCGGGGAATTCGCGGGACAGGTGCTCGATGATCCAGAGTGGGTCGGAGGTCTCGCCGGAGTGATAGCTACGGGGAAGCCGATTCGCCTCGGTGCCGCAGCTCCGGAACAGCAGCAGGTCGGCCGCCCACCCGCGCTGGCCGGCCTCGCGGAACATCGCTCGGGCGTAATGGGAGTGCATGCCCCCTTCCAGACCGTGGAATAGCAACAGGCGGGGAGCCGCCGCGCCCTTCGGGCTGTCCAAACGTGCGACCTCGAGAAAGTCGCCATCGGGGGTGTCCCAGCGTTCCAAACGCATGGCCGGGGCGGGTTCGCGGCGGCCGAGCCGACCCCACAGCGTGGCGCTGTGCGGATCCGGGAGCCACCAAGCTGGCCGATAGGGGCGCGATGAAGCGAACATGGAAGCAATATGTAGAGTGTTCGGCACGGTTCGTTCCCCTGTCACCCACCCACGTGATCTCGCGTCTCTTCAAGAACCTGACTTTTCAGGTGCTCGTCGCGGTCTCCCTCGGCATTCTGCTGGGCGTCGTAGCCCCCGACACCGCCAAGTCGCTCAAGCCGCTTGGCGACACGTTCATCAATCTCGTGAAGATGGTGATCACGCCCATCATCTTCCTGACCATCGTGCACGGCATTGCGAGCATGGCGGATCTGCGCAAGCTCGGGCGCGTCGGCGGCAAGGCGCTGCTGTACTTCGAGTTGGTGTCTACGCTCGCGTTGGCGATCGGCCTCGTCATTGTGAACGTGACGAAGCCCGGTGCGGGCCTCGATATCTCGACGATGGTGATGGGCGACGTGAGCAAGTATACGTCGGCGGGGGCACAGCAGAGCACGCTCGAGTTCATGCTCCATATCGTGCCCAGCAACGTTGTGGCCGCGTTTGCCAGCGGTGAGCTGCTGCCCGTGGTGTTCTTCTCCGTGCTCTTTGGTGTCGCTCTGACCGCAGTCGGTGATGCGGGGCGCGATATCGCCGATCTCCTCGTGCGCTTTCAGGCGGTGTTCTTCAAAATCGTCGCTATGGTCATGGTGCTCGCGCCGATCGGTGCGTTCGGCGCAATGGCCTACACGGTGGGCACGTTCGGACTGAAGACACTGGTGCCCCTCGCGCGTTTGATGCTCGATGTGTACCTCACAATGGCCGTGTTCGTGTTCGTGGTGCTTGGCCTGATCTGTCGAGCCTACGGCTTTCGCATCTGGAAATTCGTGCGCTTTATCAAGGATGAAATTCTGCTGGTGCTCGGGACGTCCAGCTCGGAAGCGGCGCTGCCGCGCATGCTGCAGAAGCTGGAGCAGTACGGGTGTGCGAAGCCGGTCGTGGGCCTCGTGATTCCCACCGGCTATTCGTTCAACCTCGACGGCACGAGCATCTATCTGTCGATGGCCACGATCTTCATCGCGCAGGTCTACAAGGTCGATCTGAGCATTTCACAACAGCTCGGGCTGCTCGGCATTCTCATGCTCACCAGCAAGGGAGCGGCCGGCGTCACGGGCTCCGGGTTTATCGTGCTGGCCAGTACGCTCGCGGCCACCCGAACGGTGCCGGTGGAAGGCGTCGCCCTGCTGCTTGGCGTGGACCGTTTCATGTCGGAAGCGCGGGCGATCACGAACCTCATTGGCAACGGCGTGGCCACGTTGGTGGTGTCGCGTAGTGAAGGGGCGTTCGACGACGCGAAGCGCGAAATCGCGGACGCCAATTTGTGAGCACGATGGACACCGTGGTCCAGGTTTTCGGCACGAAGAAAAGTGCTGACACCCGCAAGGCGCAGCGCTTCTTCCAGGATCGTCGCATCAAGGTGCACTTCTGCGATCTGGCGGAGCGGCCGGCGTCGGTTGGTGAGTTGAAGCGGTTTACGCAGAAGTTCGGCGTCGACGCGATCATCGACCGCACGTCAAAGCGCTTTCTGGACCTCGGGTTGCGCCAGGCGCTGTACGGCGAGGAGCGGTGGCTCACCATTCTTGCCGATGAACCGATGATTTTGAAACAGCCGCTGATTCGCTTCCAGCACAAAGTGTGTGTGGGCGTGGACGAGAAGCTGTGGAAGGAGTGGCTCGCGTAGTCGGTGGTACTCTCCGACGCCAGAAGCGGACTGTATCATGGTGATTGGAAGGGATTCTCCTGACAGAAGTAGGGGGTATACCCGATAACCCGTTGGGCTCCGTCGATGAAGACTGGAGACAACGGAGGTAAGGTATGCGCACGAGAGTATTGGATGTCTCGCGGCAACAAGTGGCGGCACGCGTTCTTCCGGTGGAAGCCCCCGACGCATTGACCGCAGCGCTGCTGAATGACGCAACACGACGACGAGGGGCCCGGTTTACCGGTGAACCGATTCGGATCGCGGTCCTTGATCGCAATCCGCTCATGCGCCAAGCACTGACGGCGTTGCTGGCTCGTGATCCACGAATCCATCTCGTCGGGGACTCAGCTGATCTCGACCAGTGCCTCAACTACGCCACCCATCGCGCGGCGCAGGTCGTGTTGCTGTCTGCCGAGCCGGACGTAGCGACCGTGATCCGACAGGTCAGTGCGCTGGCCGCGCTCCCACTCGGACCGCACATCCTTGTGCTCAATGGCCAGCAGCGGACCGATGAGGTGCTCGAAGCATTCCGCGCCGGCGCGTTCGGCTATTTGCCGTGGAGTGCCTCGGTCACCGATCTGATCGAAGCGATCGAGATGGTGGCGGACGGCATGAGCTACGTGCTGCCCACGACCGCGAAGGTGTTAGCGACCGGCCTTCGTGCGCCGCCGCCGGGCACCCCCGCACGGGGCAACTCAAGTCTCGATGTGCTGAGTGCGCGTGAGCGCACCGTGCTCGAGCGTATCGCGCGTGGCTTCAGTGGGCCGGAAGTTGCCGACCAGCTGGGCATCACGGTGAAAACCGTGGACACCTATCGTCATCGCATTCATGAAAAGCTCGGTGTGCATCACCGCAGTGACTATGTGCGGATTGCCATCGACCATGACCTG
>CAIUOO010000415.1 GCA_903900795.1 uncultured Gemmatimonadota bacterium
ATGGGCAAGATGAGCTCCCACACCGACACGTGATCGGGCACGCCGGGCGCGCCGATCGCGCCCAGATAGATCGCGTCGAACGCCTGCAGCTGGTCGAGCGCGTCCGCGCTCATCATCGTGCCCGTGCGCTGGTAGTACTCGCATCCCCACGGAAACTCCGTGAACTCGAGCGCGCACGGTTCGTCGCGCACGGCGCGCTGCAGCACGTCGATCCCGGCCGGAATCACTTCCGTGCCGATCCCGTCGCCGGCAATCACGGCAATGCGATACGTCGTCGGTGCGGTGGTGGTCATCGACACGCGTGCGTCACATGCCCGGCGGCGTGAACCGTCCGTCCTGGGCCAGCCAGCCGCCATCGGCATAAATGATCGTACCGTTCACGTAGCTGGCGGCATCGGAGGCGAGGAACAGCGTGGGTCCCACCATTTCCTCGGGCTTGCCCCAGCGGTTGAATGTCGTCTTGGCCGCGTAGGCGTTGAACCAGTCTTCGTTGGCCTTGATCGGCGCGGTCAACGGCGTCTCGATCACGCCAGGGCCCACGCAGTTCACGCGCACGCCGTACGGCCCGAACTCGCTGGCCGCGCCACGCGCCAGCTGCAGAATGCCCGCCTTGGTCGCGGAGTACACCGACTGTCCCGGCTCGACGACAAGAGAGCGGATCGACGAGAAGAGCACGATGCTGCCGCGCTTTTGCGCGACCATGATGCGCCCGGCTGTGCGGAGCACGTTGAAGTTGCCGGAAATGTTCACCTTGAGCACGCGATCGAGCTCCTCGTTCGTGTAGTCGAGGATCTTCTTCCGCACGTTGATGCTGGGGGTGCAGATCACGATATCGAGACGGCCGTGCTTGGCCACGATACCGTCCAGCGCGCGATCGACCGACGCCGCATCAGTGATGTCGATGACGCCTGATTCGGTGGTGCCGCCAGCCTGCGCGGCAACGGCCGCCGCTTTGTCCTGCGCGACATCGAGGCAGACCACCGTGGCACCCTGCGCGACCGCGCCGAGGGTGACGGCTTCGCCGATGCCGGATGCGCCGCCGATGATGACGGCAACCTTGCCGGTGAGATCGAAAATTCCGTGGCTGGCCATGACGTGCTGTCTACTCGCTGAGAGGGGGAAGGGTGGTGCGTGTCGGGCCGTCCGGTCCGCCCAGCGCGCGCCGGATGAGTTGAACGGCAAAGAAGGCGGTAATCGAACCGGCGAGTCCCGCCATGGCGGGCGTCACGCCGGGAATCGACAACGCGGTGGGCCATAGCTTGAGCCCCCCGACAATAGCGATACCGGCCACGATCGCCGCGAGTGCATCGGCGGTCGCGGCACGACGGCTGAACAATCCGGCCAGGATGGGCACGAACAGGCTCACGCCCATGATGGTGTAGAAAATACTGAGGGCACTCACCACACCGGCCGCTGTGAGCGCCACGCCCACGCCAAGCGCTCCGGCCAACACGGCCGTGATGCGAGTCACGCGCAACATCTGCACGTCGGATGCCTCGCGATTCACGAACCGCTTGTAAAAATCCTGCGAGAGCGACGTGGTGAGCATGAAGAGCACAGCGTCGGCCGCGCTCAACTCGGCGGAGAACACCGCCGCGAGACCGAGTGTCCCGATGGCGAGCGGCACACCCGACACCAGCAGCGTGGGCAGCGCCAGCTCGGGTTGTGCGAGATTGGGAAACTGCGCGCGCGCCATCATCCCCAGCAACACGGGAATGCCGGCATATAACATGAGTGCCAGCGCATTGAGCCCGACGCCGATGCGTACCGCCCGATCGTCACGAGCGCCGTAGATTTTCTGCAGCAACCCGGGCGACACAATGAAGGCGGGTCCGAGCATGGCGAGATACACGAGCCCCGAGCCGCCGCCGCTCCACGGATTCCAGTAGTCCGCTGTGGGCTGCAGCGCGCGTACCGCCTGCCATCCACCCGACGCGGACAGTGCAAACGGAATCGCGATCGCGAAGCCCACCAGCTTTACGGTGAGTTGCACCACGTTCACGTACGCAGAGGTGAGCAAACCGCCGGCCGCGAAGTACACGGTGATCAACAGGCCACCGAGAATACAGCCGACGTCCTTGGGCACCCCAGCCACGACGTTCAGAATCCACGACACCGCGATCAGCTGGCCGGCGAGAATGAACACCGCGCCGATCCAGAGCAGTGCCGCAATGACCGAGCGCACCACGACGCCATAGCGGAATTCGAGATAGTCGCCGACCGTGCGCAGATCATGCGCGGCCGCGACACGCCGGATGGCGGGACCGATCCAATAGCCGAGGACGATGGAACCGAGGCCGGCGGAGAGCACCCACCAGATGGCGGCGAGCCCATCACGATAGCCGAGGCCCGTGGCACCGACCGTAGAACCGGCGCCGATATTCGCGGCCAACAATGTGCTGAAGAGCAACCCGGGACCGAGCGCACGCCCGGCCACGAAGAAGTCGCCGGCCGTTTTCACTCGGCGCGAAATCCACGCGCCTAACGCCAGCTGCGCCGCGGAATACGCGATGAGCAGCACAAGTTGCACGTTCACCGGCGGCGCTCACACATGCAGCACGTCCCGTTGCGAGAAAATCGTGAGATCGAGTATTGGCGAGAGTTACGCGACACTTTCGTGCTTGACAAGCCTCACGACACGAGCGACGTTCGCCGATATGCCTACAACTGCGCAACAGATCGATCGTGTCTTCGCGGCCATCGACGCGGCCACCGATGAAATGGTCGACTTCACCGCCGAGATGGTTCGCATCCCAACCGTCAATCCGCCGGGCGATGCGTACGAGGAGTGCGCGCACTTCATCGGTCAGCGCCTCGACGCCTGCGGCTTCGCGGTGGAGTATCTCACCGCCGAAGGACACGCCGATCACACCCCGGCGCATCCGCGTGTCAACGTGGTAGGACTACGTGAAGGCATGACGAAGCGTCCGCTGGTGCATCTCAACGGTCACTTCGATGTCGTGCCGGCCGGTGCCGGGTGGACGGTCGATCCGTTCGGTGGCTTGGTACGCGACGGGCGCATTTATGGACGCGGCACCTGCGACATGAAGGCCGGCATCACTGCGGCCATCTACGCCGCCGAAGCGATCCGGCGCGCCGGCGTTCCATTGGTCGGCTCAGTCGAAGTCAGCGGGACGGTCGATGAAGAGAGCGGCGGCTTTGCCGGCATGGCCTGGCTGGCGCAGCAGGGACGCCTCAGCGCCGACCGCACCGACGCGGTCATCATTACCGAACCCACCAACACCGATCGCATCTACACGGGGCATCGCGGCGTCTACTGGTTCGAAGTCACCACGCACGGCCGGATCGCCCACGGCTGCATGCCCTTTCTCGGGGTCAGCGCCATCGAGCACATGGGCGTGATTCTCGATCAGATCCGCCGCGAACTCATGCCCGCTCTGGGCGCGCGCACCACGGCGGTGCCGGTCAAGCCGGACGGCGCGCGACATGCCACGCTCAATATCAACGGCATCGCCGGTGGACAGCCCATCGACGGCATCCAGACGCCATGTGTGGCCGACCTGTGTCGTGCCGTGTTCGACCGGCGCTTTCTCGTGGAAGAAGGGTTCGACGCCACGCGCGGCGAAATCGTGGAGCTGCTGGAGCGCGCCGCCCGCGAGACCCCACACCTCATCTATGAACTGCGCGACCTGATGGTGGTGCATCCCGTCCGCACCCCCGATGGCGCCTCGGTGGTCTCGTCGCTCGAGCGCTCCATCCAGCAGGTGCTCGGACGCCCCGCCCTCCTCGCGGCCAGCCCGGGCACCTACGATCACAAGCATGTCGATCGCATCGCCGGCGTACCGAACTGTGTGGCCTACGGGCCCGGCATCCTCGACCTCGCGCATCAGCCCGACGAGTACTGCGTCATCGACGATCTGGTGCAGTCCACGAAGGTCCTCGCGCTTTCGATCTTGGAGTTGACCGGCACGCTGTGACGTAGCCGATACCGCGCCGATCGTCGCCTCCGCTTTACAAGGGGTCGTCGCGCGGCGCATTTCGATGACAATGACTCGTGGTCACGCGATGCCATCGGCGCCGCGTGCAATGTTCGTTCGTACCTACTCCAGCGTTCCCCGACGGCGTAGACAGTTGTCCTCATGAGGAGCATCAGATGAATCGTGGTTCTCGCTGGCCCGTGTTCCTGCTCGGCCTTGTCGCGGCGCTGCTGCCGCTCGGACCGTTGCACGCCCAATCCACTGGTACGGTGTCCGGTCGTGTGACCGATGAACGCTCGGGCCAACCGCTCCCCGGCGCCCAGGTGTTCGTGGAGGTCACTCGCGTGGCCCGCTCGGATCAAGAGGGGCGCTATCGCCTCACGGAAGTGCCCGCTGGCAGTCGCTCCGTCACCGTGCGCATGATCGGCTATGCCACCAAGGTCGTGCCGGTCACCGTCACCGCCGGACAGACGCTCACCACCAACATCAGCCTGGCAGTACGGCCGCTCGACCTCGATGCCGTGGTCGTTACCGGTCAAGGCGGTGAAATCTCCAAGCGACGCATCGCCACCACGGTCGATGTCGTGAGCCGTGAAAAAATCGAAGCATCACCGGCGCGCCGTCTCGACGAACTGCTGCAGACCAATCTGCCCAGCGCGCAGATCCGCATGACGTCGGGCCAGCCCGGCACCACGTCGATCATGCGCACCCGCGGCATCACCTCGGTGAGCAACAACTCCACGCCCGTCATCTACGTGGACGGCGTGCGCATGGACAACCTCAACACCATCGCCACGCTCGGCATGAACGTGTCCGGCGTGCGCTCCCAAGGCGCGGCCACCAGCGCCATTGCCGACCTGCCGCTCGACAACATCGATCGCGTGGAGTTCATCCCCGGCGGCGCCGCCACCACGCTGTACGGCTCCGATGCCGCCAACGGCGTCATTCAGATCTTCACCAAGCGCGGCGTGTCCGGTGCCACGAAGGGCTACTTCGAATCGCGCCTGGGCTACGACACGCCGCAGACGCAGTTCCTCTTCTTCGACCGCACGAAGGACCTGCTGTACCGCAATGGGCTCACGCAGACGTACACCGCGGGGATCGAGGGCGGCAACAACGCCATCACCTACAGCCTCTCGGGTAACCTCCGCGCCAGCGAGAGCCAGCGCGTATACGGCGACAACCGCGCCTTCGGCGTGCGTAACGCGA
>CAIUOO010000416.1 GCA_903900795.1 uncultured Gemmatimonadota bacterium
GATGTGGTGGCGGTGGCGTACGAAGATCCGAACAGCGGCCTCGGTCGCCGCAAGATCGGGCTCGCCATCTCGCGCACGTCGGGACACCTCTTTGAGGGTCGACTCACCGCCAGCGGCGGGATTTCCAATGCCCGTGATCCACACGTGCTGGTGCGCGGCCGCGCCGTCGTCGTTGGCTGGAGTGAAACGGCCGACGGCGCCGATCCCGTGTTCCGGTTGCGCCGCGCCCGCGTCGCCCGCTGAATACGCGGGCGCGTCTCACTTCTCCCCTGACTCCTCGCTGATCGTATGTCGCTTCTTCTTGGCGCCCACTGCATCGACACGGGTGGCATCCCCATGGCCGCGCGCCGCGCCGGTAAGGCGGGCATGCAGGCCCTCCAGATCTTCAGCGCCATTCCGAAGTTCTACAACGACAAGGTCGGGGTGAAACCCGATCGCCTTGCCCGCTATCAGGAAGCATTGGTCGAGGCCGGCATCCGCCCCGAGCACGTCATCGTACACGCGGCGTACGTGATTAACTGCGCGACCCCCGACGAGGAGAAGTGGCATCGCGCGGCCGCCGCACTGGCCAAGGAGTTCGAGCGCTCCACCGCGCTGGGGGTGGCCGGCGTGTGCTTTCATCCTGGGGCGGCCACCGACGGCGACCGCGACGCGGCGATTGCCCGCGTGTCGGAGGCCATGCGTCGCGCGCTGGCGGCGGTGCCGGCCAGTCACACCCGGTTGCTCATCGAGAACACCGCCGGTGCCGGCACCACGGTGGGCCGCACGCCCGACGAAGTCGGGGCGATGCTGGCCGGCATTCCGGCGGCCGATCGCACGCGCACCGGGTACGGACTCGACACCTGTCATCTCTTCGCGTCGGGGTATCCGATCGCGACCTCGCGCGCCGATCTCACGCAGGTGCTCGATGCCTTCGAAGCGGCCACCGGCGAAGCGCCGGCGTTCTTTCACCTCAACGACAGCGAAGGTGCCCTCGGTTCGAATCGCGACCGGCATGCGCTGATTGGAGAAGGGCTGATCGGGGCCGACGCGTTCAGCTGGCTGCTGCACGACCGCCGCGCGCAGGGGGTGCCGCTCATCCTCGAGACGCCGCAGGAGCATGCCGAGATCGCCGAGGGTGACGACACGCCCGATCCGTGGGACGTGCGCTCGATCGCGTTGCTGCGCACGCTGGCGACGGAGCCGCCGCGCGGCTGATGGGCAGCTGATGCGCCAAGGGTGGTGGTCCGCGATCGCGGTGATGCTGGTCATCGCGGCCCTGCCGGCGTGCGAGCGCCGTGCGGGGCCGCCTGCCGCGGCGGTCGAGCATCGCGAGGTGCGCGTCGTCGTGGACAGCGCCGTGACGCTGGCGGGCGATTTTGCGCTGCCGTCGAGATCGACGCTGTCGAGGCCGACGCCGGCAGCGACAGCCGCACCGGTGCCGGCCGTGCTGCTGTTGAGTGGCTCCGGCCCGCAGGACCGTGATGGCGCGCGCACCGAGTTGCCCGGCTATCGCCCCTTCCTCGATCTCGCCGATACGTTGCTCGCCGCGGGCTTCGCCGTACTGCGGCTCGATGATCGCGGCGTTGGGGCCTCCAGCGGACGCGTCGACGGCGCGACGACCGAAGACTTTGCGCGCGATGCCGCGGCGGCCGTCACCTGGCTGCGTGGTCAGTCGCGCGTTCACCCCGAGCGGATCGCCCTCGTGGGGCACAGCGAGGGGGCGCTGGTAGCCCTACTGGTGGCGCGCGATGATCCCCGTGTGTGGGTGTTGGGACTCCTTGGTGCGGCCTCACGCCCCGGGCGCGACATCGCGCGATGGCAGCGTGCGACGCTCGTGGCGGGCGACCTCACCACGTGGCCACCGGCCCAACGCGCCGCCGTCCTGGCGCGCGCCGAAGTGGATGCCGAAGCGATCGCCGCCACCGATCCCTGGCTGCGCACCTGGTTCTCCCTCGACCCGCGGGCGATCGCGCGCGACGTCCGTCAACCCGTCCTGTTGCTCCATGGCGCGAATGACCGGCAGGTGCCCGTCGAGCAGTCCCATGAACTCGCGGCGGTGCTGCGCGACGCGCGCACGGTACGGTTGCCGCACACCAATCATCTCCTGCTCGATGACTTCGACGGGGATCCGCGTGGCTACGTGCGCCTCACGGCGCGTCGCATCGAGAAAAGCATTCTCGGCGCGCTGGTCGCATTTCTCGCACAGCAGCATGCCCAAAACCGTTTCTCCGAGGGAAGCGCGGCGAAAAAAACCCGCTGATTTCGGTGCGAAGTACGCTTTTCATAGGGAAAAACGTGAAAAGCACTATTGCGCGACGTATTCGCGATTGTAGTTTTGGCCGTCCGCTGAGACGTAACCGCGTCTTCGCGAGATCTGTCGAGAGCTGTACCGCTCGACGCGACCCGACGGGTTACCACCTCAGGAGACAACATGGCCGCTGCAAAGAAGTCTGCGAAGAAAGCTGCAAAGAAGGCCGCCCCGAAGAAGGCCGCCGCCAAGAAAGCGCCTGCGAAGAAGGCCGCCCCCAAGAAGGCCGCGGTGAAGAAGGCGCCGGCCAAGAAGGCCGCCAAGCGCACGCCGAACGCGGCGTTCATGAAGGCCCTGACGCCCAGCAGTGAGCTGGCCGCGGTCGTCGGAGACAAGCCGCTCCCGCGCACGGAAGTCGTGAAGAAGCTGTGGGCGTACATCAAGAAGCACGGCCTGCAGGACACCAAGAACAAGCGCAACATCAACGCTGACGATAAGCTCAAGGCCGTGTTTGGCGGCAAGAAGACCGTCAGCATGTTCGAGATGACGTCCCTCGTCTCCAAGCACCTGTCGTAACTCCCGACGGTCTGCTGCGTATGTTGAGGGGGCGCGTCCGTGATGGGCGCGCCCCTTTGATCTAGTCCGTCCTCGACTTCCCAACCGCACCGCCCGTGGCCTCGAAAAGCAGCGCGTCCAAAAGCAGCACCGATCGCAAGAGTGTGGCGAACCTCCGCGCTGGGAAGTCCTCCGGCAAGCCGTCAGGCGGTGGCTCCACCCTCTGGGAGAACGTCAAGGCGATTCTCGTGACCCTGGCGATCTTCCTCGCCATCCGGACGTTCCTGATCGAGGCCTACCGCATCCCGTCCGGCAGCATGATCCCCACCCTGCTCGTGGGCGATTGGCTGTTCGTCAACAAGCTGGTCTATGGCCCGCACGTGCCGTTCACCGACATCAACCTGCCGGGATACGACGATCCCGAACGCGGTGACGTGGTGGTCTTCGTCTCGCCCAATCAGGTCGATCAGCCCGACGATCCGAATCCCATTCTCGTGAAGCGCCTCGTCGCCGTGGCCGGCGATACCGTCTGGATGCGCGGTGGGGTCTTCCACGTGAACGGCATGGCCCAGCGTCAGGGCTTCCCGGCCTCCGAAAACCCGAAGGGCGACGGTGGCTTCTCGCATCCGCTCTTCAGCTGGCAGAAGCCCTTCGAAATCCGTGGCACCGCGGCCGGAGATCCGCCCGCGCAGCCCACGCTCGATGACTGGGGCCCCCTCGTCGTGCCCGCGAACTTCCTCTTCATGCTCGGCGACAATCGCTACGACTCCAAGGACGGCCGCTACTGGGGCTTCGTGCCGCGCGAGAACGTGCGGGGACGCCCGGTATTCGTGTATTACTCGTACAACGCCGACGAAAGCACACGCCCGTTACCGTTCCTCACGGATATCCGGTGGGGACGCATCGGAACGATCCTCAAGTAATGACGCGCGCCGCGCGGCTGCTCGCCTGTGCGCTGTCCCTCGGGAGCGCGTCCGTGTCGTGGGCGCAGACCGGCACCGCCACCGGGACAGTGCGCACCGACACCATCTGGTCGCCGTCGTTGGGCGCCAACAAGGCGCTCGTGGTCTATCTGCCGCCCTCGTACACGGCGGCGGCACCGACCCGCTATCCACTGCTGGTCTACCTGCATGGCCGCACCGGTAACGAACGCAATTGGGTGGACGCGGGTCGGCTGAACCAGACGATGGACTCGCTGGTACGCGCCGGGGCGCCTGAAGCCATCATCGCCATGCCCGACGGCGACGACGGGTGGTACACCACCTGGAATCAGCTGGGTGACGTGAATGCCTGTCGGGCCGACACCGCCCGCCGCGAACCCGCCGCCACCTACTGTGTGCCGTGGACGCGCTACGACGACTACATCGCGCGCGACATCGTGTCGCACATGGACGCCCGCTATCGCACGAAGGCCAACCGCGAGAGCCGCGGCATCGCCGGCCTCAGCATGGGTGGCTTCGGCGCGCTCACCGTTGCGTTGCAGTACCCCGAGGTGTTTGCCGCCGCCGCCAGTCACTCGGGCGTCGTGTCGCCGCGCTACCTGGGCCCCACACCGTTTGTGCCGCCCCCGCGCTACGCCAACACGACCGCCGAGTTGCAGGCGGCCGCACGGAATCTGTGGTCGGACCTGCGCTGGGTGATGGGCAAGGATACCATTGGCTGGAATGCGCGCGACCCCGGACAGATGGCGCAGCGCCTCCAGCAACGGAGCGCCACTGGTGCGCCGCCCCGACCGCAGCTGATGTTCGACGTGGGTGTTGACGACCTGTACGTCGACCAGAATCGCGACCTGCACGCCACCCTCACCCGTTTGGGGGTGCCGCATCGCTACGCCGAATGGCCCGGCGCGCACACCTGGAGCTATTGGCAGGGGCATGCCGCCGAAAGTCTGCAGTTTCTGCTGGGAATCGTCACGGGCCGCTAGCCGCACGCGAAAAAGGCTGGCGTCTGCCCCGACGAGACGTAGCTTGCCAGCATGAGCCGGTTCTTCCCGAAAGACGTCATCCACTGGGGCGA
>CAIUOO010000417.1 GCA_903900795.1 uncultured Gemmatimonadota bacterium
CGCGTGCTCGGCCCGGGCAAGCCGCTCGCCCTCCTCGCCTACTGCGCGTGCACGCGACATCAACGCCACTCACGCGACCGAATCGCGCAGCTGCTCTGGGGTGACGCACCGGTAGACCGCTTGCGGCAGAATGTGCGACAGGCCCTGTGGCGGCTTCGGCGCACCCTGGGTGATGGGATCACGACGGGCGATGACACGATCGTGGCGCTGTCGGCCAACGTCACCTGTGATCACCAGCTGTTCACCCACGCCATGCAACGTGGCGATGTGCCAGCGGCGCTGGCGGCGTACAACGGCGCGTTTCTCTCCGGCATCAGCCTGTCCGGCGCCGACGAGTTCGAGGACTGGATTGCGGGCGAAGGCCAACGCCTGACGCAGATGCTGGTGCAACAGGTCGCACCGGCGCTGAACGAACTCACCCAAAGCGGACGCCATACCGCCGCGCGCGCGCTGTTGGATCGTCTCGATCTCGTCGCGGGCGACGTGGCCGGCATCCTGCAGATCGCGGCCGCGACCTACCTCACGCTGGGCGACCGGGCGGCCGCACGACGGGCGGCGGAGAAGCTCGAGATCCTCCTCACGGATCTCGACGCGGGCGAGGCCGCCACGGCAACCGCCTTGATCGCTCGCGCCCGTCGTGATGCCCCCAACGTCGGCCCGACCGACCAGGGCGTTGTGATGGCGATGGATCTCACCGGGCGTGAAGAGGCGTTCGCCAACATCATCCGCGCGTGGAAACGCGCCAAGCAGGGGGAGACGCAGGCAGTGATCCTCACCGGCATCGCCGGCGTGGGCAAGAGTCGCCTGCTCTCCGCCGTGGCCACGCGATGCAGCACCGCCAACACCCGCGCCCTGTTGATCCGCGCCAACCCCGGCGAGCGCGAGATCCCGTACAGCCTCGCGGCGCAGATGGCGCGGGCGATGGCCGAGCAGCCGGGGGCGATGGGGATCGATCCCGCCAGTGCGCGGGAATTAGTGGCACTCGATCCCGGACTCGCCACCACCTTCCGCGTGGGCGCCTCTCCCCACGAAGACGGCGAGGCCACGCGTCGACGCGCGGCGGCCCTGTACGATCTGCTCGCAGCGGTCAGCGAACAGCAGCCGATGGTCCTGCTCTTCGACGACCTGCACTGGTGCGATCCGGCATCACGTCAAGTGCTCTCGTCCGTCGTCGCCCGCGCGCTCGACCTCCCGCTCCTCGTGGTGGCGGCGGCCCGTGGCATCGCCACGGATTTCCTGTCGCACCCGCGCGAGCTGCGCATCCCACTGCTGCCGCTCGCCTTCGCGACAACAGTCGACGCCATTCGCAGCTGCGGCACGTGGCCCGACGATCCAGGGGCCGCGCGATTCGTGCAGCGACTGGCCGAGAGCGCGGGCGGCATCCCGCAGCATGTCATCGAGCGCTTGGCGCTGGCCGTCGAGAAGGGCTGGCTGTCCGGGCACGATGGCACGTGGACCTCGCCCGACTGGCTCCAGGCAAGCATCGACGTGATGGTCACCTCGCCGCTCGATCACCGCCTGCAGGGGTGCTCGATTCGCGAACGCGAAGTGTTGCTCGCGCTGTCGCTGGCGGGCACGTCGTTGCCGCTGCGCGTCGTACACAGCGCCGTGGCACAGGCCAGTATGGCGCAGGTCGTCGATGCGCTTGCGGTGATGGAGACGAAGGGGTTGGTGATGTCGGATGGCGACAGCTGGCAGCCGTCACACGATCTCATTCTCGAACGCATGATTGCGCTGAGCACCGCCGCGGAA
>CAIUOO010000418.1 GCA_903900795.1 uncultured Gemmatimonadota bacterium
CGCGGGTGCGCCAGCCGTGGTAGCGCCGGTGTTTGTCGCACCGGTTGCCGCTACGCCGACCGCAGTCACACCGATGTTTGGTTCGGCGGTGGCGGGTCACATCGGCAGCAGCGGTGAGCGGCTCACGCGCGGCGAGGCGTTCGACCTCGTGCGCCGTGCCGTCGAAGCGCTGGTGCAGGGGGATGATTCGACGAGCGCCAGCGCGGCGCGCACGAAGGCGTTCGAGCTCCTTGGCCGCGATAGCGAGTCGTTGAGCGCGCGCATGTTCGAGCGCATCCTGCAGGATGCGCATGACGCGAACATGATTGACCTCCGTCGTCGCGGAAACGACTTCGAAGTCGCTCGTGCGGCCGATGCCGCGTCGATCGTGGAGCAGCTCAAGACGGTGGACGACGCGCAGAAGGCCGAGGCCAAGGCGGCCGCGGCGCTGCTCCCGCAGGCGCCGCGTGGTATGGGTGCCCGTGGGGTCGCTCCGCGCGGTGGATCGCGTGGACGTGCCCCGGCCGGTCCGCCGGCCGACCTGCTAATGTTCGGTGTCGTTGGTGCCCGTCCGGTTGGAGCGGTCGCTCCGGCGGTCGCTCCGGCGGTGGCATCGCCGGCGGCGGTGGCACCGCCGGTTGCACCGGTGATCGCCCCGGTCGCACCGGTCGTGGTCGACGCCCCGACCGCGTCGGCTCGTGGTCGTGGTGGCAAGCCCGCGGCCAAGAGGGAGATACCGGTCAAGGCGGCTCCCGCCAAGACCGCACCGGTCAAGGCACCGGTCAAGGCACCGGTTAAGGCACCGGTCAAGGCACCGACCAAGGCACCGACCAAGGCACCGACCAAGGCACCGACCAAGGCACCGGCCAAGGCACCGGTCAAGGCACCGGTCAAGGCACCGGCCAAGGCACCGACCAAGGCACCGACCAAGGCGCCGGCCAAGCCCGCGCCAAAGGCCGTTAAGGCCCCTGCAAAGGCCGCCAAGCCGGCGGCCAAGGCTCCGGCCAAGAAGGCGGCGAAGAAGCGCTAAAACGCGGTTCGGTGTCGTCCCGCGGCACGAGGACGACATGAGCAGTGAGTGGCCGGATCGTGGAGACCGAGGCGTACTTCGGACCTCACGATCCGGCTTCGCATTCGGCCGTGGGTCGGACGCCGCGCACCGACTCTGTGTTCTCTGCGCCCTCTGCCCCTCTGCGTGATCAGTTCCTCGGTGCCCGAGGGTGCCCGATTACGCAGAGAGCTAGAGGGCGCAGAGCCCGCAGAGGGAACTACGAAATCAGGCCGACGAGCTGGCCCACGTCCTTGAACGCCGCAATCACCGCATCGAGGTCATCCGTGCTGTGTGCCGCGCTTACCTGACAGCGTACGCGCGCCTCTCCCTTGGGCACCACCGGGAAGCCGAAGCCGGTCACGAACACGCCGCGGTCCAGCAGCATCTCGCTGACCTTGATCGCCAGCGCCGTCTCACCCACGATGATCGGAATGATGGGTGTTTCGCCGGGAAGCGGATGGAAGCCGGCGTCCTGAATCGCGGCACGGAAATAGGCCGCGTTGTCGTGCAGCTTGGTAACCAGCTCGGGATGCGCTTCCGTAAACTCCACCGCGGCCAGTGAACTGGCCGTGACCGTGGGCGGAAGCGCATTCGAGAACAGCTGCGGGCGCGAGCGTTGCGTCATCATGTCGCAGAGTGACGCCGGGCCGGCGATGAATCCGCCGGCCGCGCCGCCGAGTGCCTTGCCGAGCGTAGAGGTGATGATGTCGACCTCGCCCATGACGCCGAAATGTTCAGCCGTGCCGCGTCCCGTCTTGCCCAGCACGCCGGTGGCGTGCGAGTCGTCCATGATCACGATGGCGTCATGGTCGCGGGCGATCTGCAGGATCTCGGGGAGCTTGGCGATTGACCCTTCCATCGAAAACACGCCGTCCGTCCAGATGATCTTCCGCTTGGCGTCCTTGGCGCCGCGCAGCTTCTCGCGCAGGTCGTCCATGTCGCTGTGCGCGTAAACCGCCGTCGTGCATTTGGTGATCGACTTGGCCAGCCGCACCGAGTCGATGATCGAGGCATGGTTGAGCGCGTCGGAGACCACGAAGTCCCCTTCGCGGGCGATCGTGGGGGTGAGCGCTTCGTTGGCGTTCCAGGCCGATACGTAGGACAGCGAGGCCTCGGTGCCCACGAATCGGGCGAGCGCGGTTTCGAGCTCGCGATGCAGCGCGAAGGTGCCGCAGATGAAGCGGACCGAGGCCGTGCCGGCGCCGTACTGCTCGAGCGCGTGAATGCCGGCCTGGACGACCGTCGGTTCGTTGGCGAGACCGAGGTAGTTGTTGGACGACAGCACGATCACCTCGCCGCGCCCTTCCATCCGCACGCGGGCGCCCTGGGGCGACTCGAGGTAGTTGAGGCGCTTGTACGTGCCGGCGGCCTTGAGTGCGTCGAGCTCGGCCTGCAGTTCAGTCTTGAGTGACATGGAGAAGCCCGGTCTACAGCTGGAAGATGATCTTGCCGGCGTCGCCGGACTTGATCAGGTGCATCGCCTCATCGACCGCTTGGAGCGGGAGGCGGTGCGTGATCACGGGGGTCGGATCGAAGTTGCCGGAGGCCACGAAGCGCGACATCTGGTGCCACGTGTCGTACATGCGTCGGCCCACCACGCCGTAGATCGTGAGACCCTTGAAGATGATCTCGGTGGCGAAATCGATGTCGATCGTCTTGGACGGAATGCCGAGCATGTTGACGCGTCCGGCTGGGCGGCAGAGCGCGAACGCCTGATGCACGGCCGAGGGGACCCCCGACATCTCGAGCACGACGTCGGCGCCGTTGCCGTCGGACGCCTTCATGACGGCGGCCTTGGCGTCATCGGGATGCACGGCGTCGTGCGCACCCATGGTGCGGGCCAGCTCGAGACGTTTGGGGTTCACGTCGGTGGCGATAATGCGGGCGGCACCAGCGGCTTTGCAGATACCGACGGCGAACGCGCCGATGGGACCGCAGCCAGTGACGAGCACGACTGCGCCCGGGATGTTGGCGGTGAGCGCCGTGTGAAAGGCGTTGCCCATCGGATCGTGAATGCCACCGACGTCGTAGCTGATGGAATCGTCGAGGTGCCAGACGTTGGTGGCGGGCATCGCGATGTACTCGGCGAAGCAGCCGTCGCGGTCAACGCCGATGATCTTGGTGGACGGGTCGGCGTGCGCATTGCCGGTGCGGCTGAACAGCGAGCGCTCGTCGACGATATGCCCCTCGGCGGTGACGCGGTCACCGACCTTCACACTCTCGACGAAGCTGCCGACCGCGACCACGTCGCCGGCGAACTCATGGCCGCAGATAAACGGCGGCTTGCATCGACCGGAGGCCCAGGCGTCCCACTCGTAGATATGCACGTCGGTCCCGCAGACGCCGGCACTGCGCACGCGAATGAGCACCTCGTCGTCGCGGATCGTGGGCTCCGGTACCTCGGTCAGAGTCAGGCCACGCCCAGCCGTTTGCTTCACCAGCGCTTTCATGTCGCTCCCAGGAGAACCGGCGCGCGCAGCATGGCCGCGCGCTGCCGACGAGATCGTCGTACCGTCGAGTTGCTGTTGGAACGCGAAAAGTCGCATGCGCACGAAGCCCGTGGAAGGCCGGATGTCGGCGCGGTCGTGCTGTGGCCGACTACTAATCGCGCGCGTTCTTTATACGCGCTATTGCGCAGTTGAATTATCCACGCGTATATTCGCGTGAATTCAACGACTTGCGTGTTCTGTCCACATCCGGGTCGCCGTGGTTCCCGCAACACGGCAACAGCATGCGCAATCCTCATCGGCAACGCGTGGCCATAGAGCGGCACGAGTTCCTCGAGCAGTCCACGGTCGCTCTGGCGACCACCTCTGGTGTGGCGAACCGCAGTTCGGTTCAGGCCACCGCTTTGTCGTCGCTGCTCGCGCCTGTGCGCGGAGCGATGGTGTGCTCTGCTGTCGCCGTGGCGAAGCGTGAGCCGTGCGATCTTCGTGTCGTCGCCTCCCACGACACCATCGGCATTCGTTGCCTCGCGCGCATCTCCCCTGTCCTGTGTGAACGCATGATGCGGCCGCGTTACGCTCCTCGCGTTTCTGCGCTGCGCTCTGCTGCTGGCTGGTCCCGTCGCTCCCCAACGCGGACACTCACCTGCACGACTCCTCTGGAGACCGTGTAGCGCATAAGACCGCGGTGCATGCGCCGCGCCTTGTGTGAGCTCACCTTTCCACCGGGGGAAAGGGAGTGCGAACCAAACCTCCTCGAGAGGATTTTCGAAATGGCTCCTGCCAAGAAGGCCGCCAAGAAGGCGGCAAAGAAGGGTGGCCGTAAGGTCGCGAAGAAGGCGGCCCGCAAGGTCGTGAAGAAGGGCGCGAAGAAGGCCGCGAAGAAGTCGGTGAAGAAGGCGGCCAAGAAGGCGACCCGTAAGACCGCCAAGAAGGTGACCCGCAAGGTTGCCAAGAAGGCCGTAAAGAAGGGTGCCAAGAAGGTCGCGAAGAAGGCCACGAAGAAGGCCACGAAGAAGGTCGCGAAGAAGGGAGCCAAGAAGGCCGCCAAGAAGGGAGCCCGCAAGGCCACCAAGCGCGCCAAGAAGGTTGTCGCCCCGGCGCCTGCCGCCGAGTAATCAGCCGTTCGTGCCGTTTGCAGGTGTATAAACGCGAAGGCGCCGGCATGTCTGCCGGCGCCTTTCACGTTTCCATGATCCTCTGCGATGCTCGTCAGGATGCGGCGACGAGCGCCTCAGCGCGCACGATGTCCAGCGGCTCATCGTCGGGTACCGGACCCCACACGAAGGCGGCAAAACGCGACGGACGATCACCGGGCCCACCATCGGCGATCACGATCCCCATCGGCTCGCGCTGCTGGAGCACGAGGACTGACTCTTTGAGACGCATTGTGGGTGATCCTCCACCCCGAGTGTGAGTACGGCAGGGTCGCAGAGAGTGCGACCAATAACCGTACTCAATAGCACGCCGAGTGCCAGCTGATATGAATTCTTAAGTATTTGATAATTAATGACTTAAAAAACAAACGCCGACGTGAGCCCCGTCGGCGGTGTCCTATTGACACGTCACAAATTCGCATCGGCCGTGTGCAAATGACACACTCCGGGTTCGGTTCCCTGTCCGCGAGCGTTTAGGCGACGGCGGCGTCCTTGCGCGCCATGAACGTTTCGCGTAACCCCACCGTTTTCTCGACCGAGATCGTCCACCCGCGGTACCGCGAGCGCAGCTCTTCCAGTGGAAAGCCACCGTGCATGCTCTCGGTGCCGGCGGCGATCGTTTCCACGAGATGGACGCCGCCGTCGACGGTGGCGCTCTGCAGCACTTCGATCACGCGCGCACGATCCTGCATCGTGAGGCCGGCAAAGGCGGTGGGCGAGCAGACGACGCCGTGCAATGCCACGTCGGGGGCCCAGCCACCAAGATCGGCGCAGTAGCCACGAACCCGCTCGGTCAGTCCAGCGGCTTCCGCCGCCCGAACGACACGCTCTACGGCGTCCACGGCGGGCTCCACGGCGGTCACCGCGCACCCTCGTGCCGCGAGATAGAGGGCCGGGCCTTCACGCTCCGCGCCGGCCACCAGCACGTGCCGATCACTGGAGTCGGACAGGGCGCGGACCAGCATCGCGTTGGGGTCGATGCCCCAGTGCTCAGGCCTTTGATACTGCTCGAGCATCTTGAGACGCCGCCGCTTCCAGGTGGCGTACGTGGGCAGCCGCAGGCGCTTGGTGATCAGCCGGTCGACTTCCTGCCACACGACCATTTCGGTGAGCGCGATCTGATCCTGCTTGCGCAGCACCTCAACGGCTTCGTCGCCGATCTTGAGCAGTGCGCCGCGCGAAACCGAGTCCTTGTAGTCCTCGATCTCACGTTCGACGTAAAGCTCGTACTCGTACTTGAGCGATCGGGGAGAATGGATAACGGTACCCCAGAGGTGTGGATGGAATGTGGATAAAGTACGGGTCTCCCGTCGGAACGCAAGAGGAAAACACCGACGGATTTGTGATCCAAGAACTTCCAAGTGTCTTTCGGCATTACAGTTGGGATGGTGCCGCGACAGTGCGCCGCTGTCGCCAACCACGCCGTTGTTCGCCCCCAACTTGTCCACCCGCCGCCGCCGACCACGTCCCATGCCTGAGTTGCCCGAAGTCGAATTCGCCGCCAAGCGACTGCGCCACGCGGTAGCCGGACGCGTGATCGTCAGACTCGAGGCGCTGCACCCTTCACAGCAGAAGTACCTGCCCGACGCGGCTCGGCGGGCCGCCGAAGGGCTCACCATCGTGCGCGTGGAACGCCGGGCGAAGGTCCAGCTGCTGCATCTGCACGGTGGGGCCATTCTCGAGGTCCACTTCCGCATGACCGGCGACTGGGAGTTCACGCGAGTCGGGGATACGCCACCCCGTCACGAGCGGGTGCGCCTGGAAACGGCCGATGGGGTGCGTGTCTCGCTGGTGGACTCGCGGGCACTGGGCGTGGTGCGTCTGCACGCACCGGGGGCCTATGTGCCGCCGATTATCGGCCCCGAGCCGCTGACCGACGACTTTACGGCTGACGGTTTTCGCGCCGCGCTGGTGCGACGCCGCGGCCCGATCAAGCCGGCGCTACTCGATCAAAAACTGGTCGCCGGCGTGGGGAACATCTACGCGTCGGAGGCGCTGTGGGAAGCGCGCATTCATCCGGCCACGGCGGCCAACACGTTGTCGCGCCAGCGTGTAACGCGCCTACGCGATGCCGTGCGCCTCGTGCTCGAGACGGCGCCCACCGAGCGCTACTACGGGCGCGACGATGTGGACGAGCATGAGCTCTGGCGGGTGTATGGCCGCGAGGGTGAACCGTGCCGTTGCTGCGGCGCGGCGCTCAAACGATTGTCGCAGGCGGGACGCAGCACCTTTTACTGCGCGCGCTGTCAGCGACGCTAAGGCAGACGCGCTGTACGCTGCGCTGCGGCGCGCTCGAAGCAGGCCCGCGTGTCGGCGGCGCACTTCGCCCACGAGAACCGCGCGGCCTGAACATGGCCCCGGGCCACGAGTGCGTCACGCAATCCCGGCTCCTGCAGCACGCGCATCATCTGCGCGGTCAACGCGCTCGCATCGCTCCACGGGAATTGCAGCGCCGCATCACCGGCGACCTCCGGCAACGAGCTGGCATCGGCGCAGATCACCGCGCCGCCTGCGCGCATGGCTTCGAGTACCGGTAAGCCGAATCCTTCGTAGCGCGACGGAAACACGAGGGCCGTGGCGCGACGATACAGCGCCACCAGCTGTTCGTCGGTCACGTAGCCCAAATGCGTGAGCCACGGTGCCGAGCCGTACCGCGCGCGCGTTTTCGGTGGCACACCGGGGCCGCACTGCAGCAACGGGACGGTTACGCCCCGCGCATGCAGAAGCGCCATGGCCTCGTAGAGCGTACGCAGATTCTTGCGCCCTTCCTGTCCGCCGACGGTGAGAAAAAAGGGGCCCGTGATCGCCGCCGCGGCTTCCGGGAGCGCGGCCGGTGTCGTGTCGAGCGGGAGATCGTCGGCGGCCAGCAGCGTGACCGACACGCGTGATGGATGGACCTGCAACCGCTCGACGATCTCGCGCGTGCTGAACTCGGAGATCGTGAGAATGGCGGTGGCCTTCGCCGCGGTGTGCCGGTAGCGACGGCGATACTTCAGTCGCTTGAGCCACTTCCACCAGCGATGATCGAGCTGCAGCATGGGCGCGACATCGAGAATCGTGACCACCATGGGCCGGTGCGGTGCCTCGATCGTGATGAAATTCCACGGATACCATACGACATCGGCCTCGGTGCGCGGCAGGTCGCGCACGTGCGCCATGGTCGTGCGCTCGGGCAACGAGGGGTGCAGCGTGGCCAACAGCACCCGCAACGGCGCGATGTCGCCCTCACGCCGAACAAACATGGTGAACCGAAGCGAGGGGTCCTGTTCCGCGAACTGCGGCAGCAGATTACGCATATAGCGACCGATGCCTCGCCGCTCGTACAGCAGCTTGATGGCTTCGATCGCAAGATGCACCGTCAGGTCATCGCTTCGAGCAGGGCACCTTTCAGGTACCCTGTTTCCGGCACGGTAATCAGTTCCGGATGATCGAGCGGCTGTCCCGTGATGGCGCGCAACGCAAATGCACGTCCGCTGTCGGCCGAGGCGTCTTGCAGCATCTCGAAGAAGTGCCCACGCGACAGGTGAAAGCTGCAGCTGGCGGTAAACAACAATCCGCCCGGTGCCAACAGGCGCATAGCCTGCAGGTTGATGTCTTTGTAGCCGCGCAGTGCGCCGTCGATCGCGTTCCTTGTTTTGGCGAAGGCCGGCGGATCGACCACGATGGTGTCGAAGCGACGGCCTTCGCGGTACCACGCCCGCAGCACGTCGAACGCGTCCCCCTCAACCGGCTCGATGTTCGTGAGCCCGTTGCGTTCGGCATGCGCATGCACGCGGGCGAGCGCCGGCGCCGACACGTCGAGTGCGAACACGCGATCGGCCTTTTTGGCCAGATGCAGCGCAAAGCTGCCGTGATACGCGAAGCAGTCCAGCGCCTGACCACGGGCCAGCGAACCGATCAGCACACGATTCTCGCGCTGATCCAGGAAGGCACCCGTTTTTTGACCATCCCACGGGGCGGCGAAATAGCGCACGCCGTGCTCCACGACTTCCACTGTGCGCGGCACCTCGCCGTACAGCAGCGTCACTTCCCGCGGCAGCCCTTCTCGGCCGCGCGCCGCGGGATCATTGCGCGCCAGAATGCCCGCGCACTGCGTGAGCTCCACCAGCGATGACACGATGGTATCGGTCCACGCATCCACACCGGCCGACAGCAGCTGCACGACCAGTACGTCGCCGTACTTATCCACCACCAGCGACGGCAGGCCATCACCTTCGCCATGCACCAATCGATAGGCGTTTGCGTCGCCGGCCAACGGCGCACGGCGCGCGATCGCAGTGCGCAGCTTCTCGTGCCACCACGCGGCGTCAGGCGTGCGCGACAGATCGATCTCGATGCGCCGCAACGAGATTTCGGACAGCGGACTCCACAGGGCAAAGCCGAGCGGCGCACCATCCGGGCCCTCGATGGGCACGATGCCGGCCGGCGCCGATGGGCGATGCTCCACGTCGGAGCGGAAGATCCAGGGATGGCCGCCGCGCAGTCGTTGCACGCCCCGACGCGAGATGACGGCCGCCCCCGCGGTCCGTGGTGCACGACTCATGTGGGCCGCCCCGGCGCGCGCAGGTACTGGTCCAGCCCGCACTCCGCACGCGTGAGCCGCTCGCGTTGGGTGTGCTCAAAACGCTCGTGGTTGCGGGCGAAGGCATCCCTATTGGCGGTGCGATGCCACAAATGAAACGCCACGGAGGAGAATTTGAGGTTGCGCCGCACGACACCGGCGTTGATGAGCCGCAGGGCAAGCTCGCTGTCTTCGCGGCCCCACCCTTCCATCTGTTCGTCGTAGCCGTTCACCCGAATCAGGTCATCGCGCCAGAAGGCCATGTGACAGCCGCGCGTCCGGTGCAAGGCGCCGCTGGCGCCGCGGACGAACCGCGAAAGCCATGGGGCGTATACGGCGTTCGCCCGGTGTGTAATGCCTGGAGCATGCCATTTGAGCACGACATCCTCGGCCGCGAACAACCGATTGGTCATGTCGGGTGAAAGTAGCGCACGTGAGCCCTGCACGTAGCTGCCGCGCCGTGCGAATCGCGCATGGCCCGCGATAAACTCGGAATGCACGACGATGTCGCCGTCGATTTGGACCAAGTAGTCGCCCCGCGCTTGCGCGATCGCCTTGTTCCGTATCGCCGCCAGGCGAAACCCCGTGTCCTTATGCCAGACATGCACGATCGGCACCGGGAAGTGCTGCCCCTCGCGCTCGATGAGGCGTCGGGTGTCGTCGCCGCTGCCGTCATCGGCGATCACGACCTCGAGCGGTGGCACGCGTTGCGCCCGCACGCTCGCGAGCACGAGCGCCAGTGCCTGCGGCCAATTGTACGTCGCGATCAAGAGCGAGATCGTGGGGGCGCTGCGCTGCGTCGACGCCACGGCGCTCATTTCACCTGCTTGGTGCGTTTTGCCCGCTTGATGTCGGCGATCGCCTGCCGATGCTGGGCGAATGTGGACCGGAATTCGTGGCCGCCATCGGTGCGCGCCACGAAGAACAGATACGGCACATCGGCCGGCGCGAGGGCGGCGGCAATCGAGGCCTCGCCGGGCGAGGCGATCGGGCCGGGCGGTAAACCGACGTACTTATAGGTGTTGTACTTCGATTCGACTTCGAGATCCTTGTAGAACACGCGGTCCACGTGCTCCGGCAGCGCGTATTGCACGGTGGGATCGGCCTGCAGCCGCATGCCTTTCTTTACACGATTCCAGTACACCGCCGAGATCAAGGCGCGCTCTTCGGGCTTGCGTGCCTCTTTCTCCACGATCGAGGCCATGGTGATGGCATCGTGCCGCGAGATCGTCATCGCCTTCACGCGCTCGTCCCATTCGGGCTTCCACACCGATTCGAAGCGCTCGAGCATGGCAACCACCGCCTCGCGCGCCGTGGTGCCGTCGGCAAACGCGTACGTCGCGGGAAAGAGATATCCCTCGAGCGACGCTGCCGGCACATTGAGTGTGCGCCGCCACGTGGTGTCGGTCACGGCCACGCGCACCGAGTCTTCGGGCACCGACAGCGCCTTGGCCAGCACCGGCGCGATGTCACGCAGATCGAAGCCTTCGGGAATGACCACGGTGCGCATGATGCCGCTGCCCGTGACCAGTGCATTGAGCACGTACGCATAGCCGGCGCCAGACGGAAACTGATAGGTACCGGGCTTGATGATACGCTCGTGCCCGGCCGCCGCGGTGTACCAGCGGAACAGCCGGGTCGACCCGATCACGTCGTGCACGGCCAGCGACTCCGCCGCGGCACGCATGGAGGCGCCCTTGGGAATCACCACCCGATCGCTGGACGTGGTGGCATCGCCGCTCCCGGCAATCTCGCTGTACGCGAACCACGCGGTCAGGACGAGGACCGCGAGCAGCACAAGGCGCTTCACGGCGTTGGCGCGCTCACCAACTCGCCCAACGTCACGCCCTGCGACGACGCCCGCAGCACGCCTTCCAGCAGAATGCAGGCGGCTAAGGCGTCGACCTCTTCCTTTCGGCCTCGCGTGCTTCCGCCCTGTTCCTTGATGCTGCGCAACGCGGCTGACGTGGTGAATCGTTCGTCGACCAGGCGCACCGGCAGCGGCTGCCGAGTGATGAGTTTGGCGGCCACATCGCGCACTTCGCGGCAGCGATCGGTCTCCAAACCGGCGGGATCGATCGGCAGGCCGAACACGTAGCCCGTCACGCCGAGTTCGTCGGCGCGGCGCATCAGTTCGGCGATCGGCGGGCGCTTGCCCGCGCGACGCGTGATCGCGCCAGCGGACGAGGCGAGCATGCCCAGTTCATCACTGACGGCCAGCCCGATCCGTTTGTCCCCCCAGTCCACGGCGAGGAGGCGTCCGGTCGTCGCGTTCATTGCGTCTTGGGCATAGAAGTGTTCAGGGTTCCGCCATCTGGTCGAAGAATTCTTTGTTGTTCGCCGCGCGTTCCATGCGTTTGATCAGGAACTGCAGCGCTTCATCGGAGGGCATGTCGGCCAGAAACGCGCGCAACAGGAAGATGCGCTGCTGTTCGAACGGCGTAAGCAGCAGCTCTTCACGTCGCGTGCCCGACTTGTTGATATCGATGGCGGGGAAGATGCGCTGGTTGGCCAGCTTGCGATCGAGCACGAGCTCCATGTTGCCGGTGCCCTTGAACTCCTCGAAGATCAGCTCGTCCATGCGCGAGTTGGTCTCGATGAGCGCGGTGGCCACGATCGTGAGCGAGCCGCCTTCCTTGAGATTGCGGGCCGCGCCGAAGAACGCCTTGGGCTTCTGCATGGCGGAGGCTTCCATGCCACCCGACATGATCTTGCCGCCGGAGGGCGCCACGGCGTTGTGCGCCCGCGCCAGTCGCGTAATCGAGTCGAGCAGAATCACGACGTCCTTGCCCGTTTCGACGAGACGCTTGGCCTTCTCGATCACCATGTCGGCGACCTGCACATGGCGTTCAGCCGTTTCGTCGAACGTGGAGCAGATGACCTCGGCCTTGGGGCAGCTGGCCTGCATGTCGGTCACTTCTTCCGGGCGCTCGTCGATGAGCAGCACAATGAGCGTGATCTCGGGATGATTCTCGATGATCGCGTTCGCGAGCTGCTGCATGAGGATCGTCTTGCCCCCCTTGGGCGGGGCAACGATGAGGGCACGCTGCCCCTTCCCGAGCGGGGCGATGATGTCGCAGATCCTGGTGGCGACTTCGCCGTTGCTCCGCTCAAGGCGGATGCGTTCGTCGGGGTACTTCGCGGTCAGGTTGTCGAAGGCGCTACGCAATTTCGACTGCTCAGGGTCACCACCGTTGATGCGCTCCACCTTGAGGAGCGCGAGATAACGTTCCCACTCTTTGGGCGGGCGGACTTCCCCCATCACCGTGTCACCGGTGCGGAGGTCGAAGCGCTTCACCTGCGAAGGGGAGACGTAGATATCGTCCGGGCCGTGCAGATAATTGAAATCCTGCGACCGGAGAAAACCGTAGCCTTCCGGGAGGACCTCAAGGACGCCTTCACCATACAGCGTCGTTTCGGCATCGAGCAGCGCCTGCTCGATCCGGAAGATCAGCTCCTGCTTGCGAAGGCCGCTGGTACTGGTGACGTGCAATGACGCGGCCAGCGCCAGGAGTTCAGGAACAGACTTCCGCTTCAGCTCGGCTACGTGCACTAGGCATGGGAAACGAGAGTGACCGCAGGCCGAACGGACGCGCATGGCAGGACTCGAACCTGCGACCTTCTGCTCCGGAGGCAGACGCTCTATCCAA
>CAIUOO010000419.1 GCA_903900795.1 uncultured Gemmatimonadota bacterium
CGCGGGTGCGACGCAGCAGTTCGCGGCGACCGCCAACTGGAGCACGGGGGCTACCACGCTGCCGCCCGTCACGTACTCCGCCACCGGTGGGTCGGTGACGTCGGCGGGTCTCTACACAGCACCGAGCACGGGTGGCACGTATCGGGTGATCGTCGCGCATTCGGGTGGAACGCTGCGGGATACGGCGACGGTGACGGTGCCGGGGACGGGGACGGGGACGGGGACGTCCGGGGGGACGCCGGTTTCGCAGCTTTCGATTAGTCCAAGCACTGTGACGGTCGCGCCCGGGGGCTCGCAGCAGTTCAGTGTTTCCGCTCGCTGGAGCAACGGGTCGGTGACGGTTCCCCCAGTCCGCTATTCAGCAGCCGGTGGGTCGGTCACTGCTGCAGGCTTGTACACCGCGCCAACGGTGGCCGGTCTTTACCGCGTGATTGCCGTGCATACGGCCGGCCCGCTTCGAGACACCGCGTTTGTGATGGTGCAGGGCTCGCCAGCGCCGCTCGGAGGAACCATGGTGTTTTTCGACGGTTTCGAAAGCGGAGATCTCGATCGGGTGCAGAACAACGTGAGTTGGACAAGTCATCCATGGGTTGATGCGTCTCCGGCGATCGCTCGAAGCGGCACCTACTCTGCGCGTTTCAAACAGGGCGCGTCGACGAACTTCGCAGAACTCCGATTCGGAAGGTTGCCGAGTCTACCGGAGGTTTTTCTTCAGTTCGATCTCTACCAGCCAAGTGGAAGAGAGGCCTCGTTTGTCGGCCCAGCCGTCTCTGTGCCGGTGCCAGATAAGAACGACAAGTTCTTCAGACTTTGGGGCGGATCATACACCAACGCCACTGTCGGATACGGTGCGAGCACGTGGGGGATTGGATCCGTCGGTCATCTAGGAACGGAATTCAACCGAAGCGATGGTACCAGACTCGTTGGCATGGGCGAAGGCGGCGCTCAGTACAATAAAAGCAACCGTTTCCCATTGATGGGAGCGCCGGAATACGCCGGTCGGTGGGTGCGAGTGCGCATTCGCTCCAAAGTGGCGAGCGCCGCAAACAATGATGGTGTTATGCAGATCTGGTTGGACAACACGATGATTTACGATCGACGCGATCTTGCCTCGTACGCGGTCGGAGGTGTCGGAAACGCCTTCACCGAGGGCTACCTCCTTGGCTGGGCAAACAGCGGTTTCCCGCCGGGACAAATTGTCTACATCGACAACGTCGCCATCTCCACCGGCGGTTTTGTCTCGCCCTGACGAAGTGAGCACTGGCTATTGAGCGTCGCATCGAGGCGCGCCGGCAGATCCGCCGGCGCGCCTCTTTGATTTCGACCGTCGCACGATCACTTCGCTGCCTGGCACGGGAGGCGAACGTTCACTCGTCTCGGCACGCTGACGACGGCCACGTCACGACGGTGTACCGGTCACGCCGGTATCGGTTGATGGTTCCTGTGCGAGACGCCGTTCCACCGTCCGAAGTTTTCCTCGCCCAGTTCGCGGGATCGCATCGACCATCTTGATCTGCAGCTTCATGGACGGCCCGAGACGTAAACGGAGCTCTGCGAGCAACGCCTCGCCATCTGCATTTCGAAAGCCTCGCCCCGCGACTATTTCGACGTCCACGCAGTCCAGTTCGGTCTGCACGATGCGCGCTTCATGCAGCGTAGAGACCGCCTTGAAAATTGGATCGAGGCGTCCAACTCGGCGTCCGTCGGGCGTGATGACCACGTCGTCAAGTCTGCCGATCACGCGGTCGAGGCGGGGATAGCCTCGCCCGCAGGCACACGCCGCCGAGGAACGCACTGCCATGTCTCCCATTCGGTAGCGCACGAGAGGCATCGCCCGGTTCAAGAACCCCGTCGACACGATTTCACCCTCTTCGCCATCCCGTGTCCACTCGAGACTTTCGTTGAGTAGCTCCAGAAAACCGTATTCGACATGCTCGTGGTACGAGCGATGCTCGCACTGCGAGACAAATCCCACCATCTCTGCCGACCCATACTGATCAAACACGCGACAACGAAAAGCCTCTTCTATCACGGCCCGACTCTCAGGGAGCAAGGTCTCTGACGACGTGATGATCGCCGCGGGTCGGACTCGCTGGTCGCCGGTCTGTAACATCCAGCGTGCCAACGGCTCGAGGCTGGAGGGATAGGAATCGATCAGGCGCGGAGCGAAGCTCGCCAGCGCATCCACATAATGCGGAATGCTGGTGGGTCCGATGTGATACGACGAGCACAACAATTGGTTCGCCGCGTAGTTGCGCCGCCAATACGGTGGATTCGGCTGCGCCGGAGGAACTACCGGGCGCCCGGCGAAGGTCGCCACACGATCCCACTCACCGATTCCGGCCCAGCGCTTGAGTCGTTCGAAAAACGCATAGTTTTGCTGAAGAGAAGATCGGTCGGCATAGACGACGAGCGCGCGTCCGGTCGTGCCTCCTGTGTGGATCTCGACGAGTCTCTTGCGATCCGCGAGGTCGCTGACGAAGGCGTCAGGCTGCTCCTGAATCGTCTTCTTCTCCAGAATTGGCCAGTGGCGTAGACACGCGACGGCATCGTCGGCCGACGCAGGCACCGGTAGCTTCAGAGCTCGGTAGTACGGGACGGTGCGTGCCGCGTGGCGTAGCGTCTCGGCCAAGAGCTCTCGCTGGAGTTGCGCGAGCGAACCCTCGGGAAGTTGCTCCGTTTGCCGCAACCAAGCCAGGCGGTCACGCTGAACACCGCCGTAGCGCATAACGCGTAGGCGCGCCCCGTAGAGTGACAACGCGCACTCCTGCAGGGGAACCGGTAGCCGATGATAGGCGGCGAGCAGGGACATGGCGCCCAGTCAATGTGAGGGAGTCTCTCGAAGTGCTATCTTTTGACCTGCGGGCCCTCGTCGGACGCGCACACTGAGGCTGACTCCGCGGAGTTCGGGGAGAGCGCTTGTGCGCGAATCGTCACGACGCCGATGCCATCCAAAAGTGCGCGATCTGTTCGCCAGCGACAAGAAGATGCCAAGACTTTTTATTCCAAGCAGACCATGAGGATCCTTCACGTGGCGTCCGGCGACCTTTGGGCGGGTGCCGAGAATCAGCTGTACCTGCTTGCCGGTGCCCAAGCATCCGACGCGGAAACGGTCGTGACGGTCGTGCTCATGAACGACGGCATTCTCGCGGACCGGCTACGGCATGCCGGCATTCACGTTGTGGTCGTCGACGAACGGTCCCACTCGGTGGCCCAAACCGTACGAGCGGTTGCCCGTTTGATTAAGCAACGGCGCATCGACATCGTCCACACGCACCGAGCAAAAGAAAATCTGGTTGGGGCGCTCGCGGTGCTGCTTTCTGGGCGAGGCGCCAGCCTTCGAACCGCACATGGGTCGCCGGAGCGACCGACGTCTGACTATTCGATGCGCGAACGAATCATCGGCGTCGTGGACCGATTCGTCGGACGCTATCTTCAGGCCTGTGTGGTCGCGGTCTCCAGCGAGCTGCAGGATCGCCTCTCGGCGTTCTATCCCGCGAGTCATCTGCAAACGGTCGCCAATGGTATCGCGGAACTGCACGACCAGCAGATTTTTCGACATCGCGCTTCGGATGAAACGTTGGTGCTCGCGTGCATCGGCCGCCTCGTTTCCGTGAAGCGGTTTGATGTTTCGATCGCTGCGTTCCACGCCGCACGGCAAATGCTACGCCAGCCAGTCGAGTTATGGGTCGTCGGTGACGGGCCGCTGCTCAGCCATCTCAAGGAGCAGGCAACGCAGCTTGGGATTGCTGGACATGTTCGATTCCTTGGCTTCGTGGAGAACATCCCAGCACTCCTCGCCGATGTTGACCTCTTGCTGGTACCCTCAGATCACGAAGGCATGCCGATGGTCGTCCTTGAGGCTATGCGACAGCGGGTTCTCGTCATTGCCCACGCGGTCGGCGGCCTCCCTGAGGTGCTCGATTCGGGACGGGCAGGGATTCTCCTCCCCACTCAAGATCCGGTGAGTTGGGCGAACGCGATTCGCGACTCGGCGCGAATTGAGCCACGGCGCGTGATGCTCTCGGAAGCCGAGCGCCGAGTGCATGATCGATTCTCGATTTCCGCCACGGCCGCTGCATACCGATCGATCTACAGCAGATTGGCAAAGTCCGAACGCTGAAGCGTTCTCACTGTGCGTTCAGCTTGCTCGGCCGAGCCCTTGCAATGCGGAAGACGTAGTTGCTCAGCAGCCCCAGACTTCGCCCGACGAAAAATGCATAGCTCACCGCAACGGTTTTGAGGAGGTACAGTGGTCCGCCCAACGCCCCTTCAGTTGCGCCTACTCTCCGTGCCGTCAGCAGAATCGGCGGAACCAGCAACGCGAACATCGACCACATAATCAGCCAGTTCTGACGGCTTGCGATCGCCGCCAACAGGGCGAATGTTCCCAGCAGAAAAAGGTGGGTCAACAGGACCAGCTTATCTCGAAAGCCGGCAACATCGAGTTGACTGCTGCCGTGCCAGCGCTGTCGGCGTACGACTTCACGAAGGCTTCGTGGGGTACCCAGATGAATGACGTAACAGTCGGCGGACAGCAGCAGTTCGTGGCCTTCGCGGCGGATGCGGGTCGACAGATCGTCGTCCTCGCCGGCGATGAGATCTGGGTCGAATCCGCCGAGCTTCTCGAACAGGTCGCGGCGAACGATGAAACTCCCGCCTGGTAGCGCACTCGTCAGCCTAGGCGCTGTCGGCAGGGTTGTCGACCACGTGCTTTCCACCCAAGTGCAGCCGTCACGAACGAGATACGCGCCACCGACGGCACCGACTGTCTCGTCACGGAGTAAGTCGACGGCCGCGCTCACCCACGCTGGACCGGCGACGCAGTCCGCGTCGAGAAATGCGATGATGGGAGCTGAACCACGCGCGGCACCTGCGTTTCGCACGGCTCCTACGCGACCGCTGACCTGCGTGATCTCCGTAATCCCCTCGGCGCGTAGCAGCGCCTGCGTCCCGTCGGTCGACCCATTGTCGACCACAATGACTCTCACGCACGTGGACGGGTATTGCTGTGCCGCAATCGATCGGATACAGTCGACGATGTCGCGCTCTTCGTTCCGCGCCGGGACGACCACGTCAACTGCCGGGCGCGTCCTCGCGTCTGTGGTTCCCCGGTCGCGCGCCGATCTCGAATTCCACACGCTCGACGGATCAGCGTGCATCAGACGCCTTCAACGAACGGAAGAGCGAGGAATATTCCGACGCGCACGCAGAAGCCGAAAAATGACGCCGGATGGCGTGTGGCCCAGCGTCCGACAAGCGTGAGCGCAATGCCTCATCCCTGAGGATACGCTCCATCGCGCCTGCGATGGCCGCCGCTGACGCATCAGCGGTGATGATCATGGCGTCTTCGCACAGCGACGCGACTTCTGTCAGCGCTGGTATCGGGACCGATACAACGGGGCAGCTTTCGGCCATGGCCTCCAAGACACTCAGCCCCAGTCCCTCAAATCGTGAGGTGCACACGAACACCGAAGCGCGGTCGAGCAATGCTGCCGTGTTCTTGATGAATCCTGGGAATTCGACGGCGTCCTGCACGCCCAGTTCCCGAGTAAGCTCCTGCAGACGCTGACGTTGACTGCCCTCCCCAGCGACTACCAGTCGCGCCGCTGTGCCGCGCTCCAGCAGTTGGGCAAAGGCGGCGACCAGTAGATCGAACCGCTTTTCCACTTCGAGTCTTCCAAGCGAGACAACGACTGGCGGGCAATCGCGAACGTTTGTATGGGAAGAGCGGCTGCGAACATCGACCCCGTTATGAATCACGCGTCGAACCCGTGGATAGCTCGGAGGCAACGACTGGCGAACCGTGTCCGACACACAGACGAGATGGCTGCGTGTCACCCTGAGTATTGCTGCCTCGCCACGACGCTTCAGCGCATTGAGTACGGTTGACGGGGCGAAATAGGGATAGGTACTGTGCACCGTCCTCACCACTTTCGCCGATGCGCCAACGAGAGCGGCGGCCACGAGCGCCGAAGGAATGAGTGAGTGGGTATGAACCACGTCTGGACGTTGCATTCCAATGATGCGCTGCATCTCGCGTGAGCGCCGCGCAAAGCCATGTCGGTCGGAGAACGCAACGGCAGAGTGCGCCTGCTCGACCACGGCGGGTAACGGCGATGAGCGATCCGAGCAGTACACCACATGTGTCTCAATCCCTTGTGCCCTCCAGATCGGGAGTAGCGGAGCGAGGAAATGTTCAAGGCCGCTACCTGCATTGGGAAGAACCTGGAGGACTTTCATAACACCGCGTTTACGCTCGCGAGAGTAAGTGGTGATGAGAACGTGCTGCGCTTCCAGCAGCTAGGGGAGACGTGCGATGAGCTTTTGGCGCAGGAAGCGAAACTTGTCTCCGGTATGGCCAACGCCAACGTGTCGAAGGAAAAACACGAGCTTGCGGAACGCCAGGTATTCCACGAGCGGTGCTGAATCAGGCGCACGGATGGCCAACGTATCGGTTCGCTCCTGCAGTCCTTCGAGAAACGTCGCGCGTTCGAAACCCGACAGCGCCTCGAGTCGCAAGGGATTGCTCCTCAGAGACATCGGGAGCACTTGGTAGGACTCAAACTTCGCGTCCCTAAATTCGACCGTTACGAGCGCAGACGTGACGAATGCGGGGTGCCAGAAAAGATCCATGAAGATGTCGCCGAGACCACAGCAAGTCATCCCGCCGTCGTCAACGAGAATCGGCTGAAATACGTGACTGTGGTGCACCGCCACCACAGACGCTCCGGCCTGCCGGAGCGTCGCGGCGGCTCGGAGTGTTGCTGGATCCGGAAGCCAGGCGGCTTCCGTTCCCGCATGCATCACGACAATCACTAACTGCCCACGCGCTGCGCACGCGGTGACTTGCTTCGCAACCGTCGTCGCATCCGCAAATGCGTAGGTTGGCGCGGACAGGCGACGGGGGTCCGGGACGGACGAGAAGGCGAGTACGACCGCCGAGGTCGAGCCGATCGAAAACTCGAAGGGCTCAACCTCGCCGGACCGTGTTGCGAGCCCAACGACCGAAAGTCCCGCCGCTCTGCACGCCGCGACAGTATTCCTGAAACCTCGCTCTCCATGCTGCAGCGCGTGATTGTTCGCTACGCTGACAGCGCGCACGCCGGCCTCTGCCAGTGCAGAAGCCCAGTCCTCTTCGCCTCGAAGAAAGCGAGACTCCCAGGGCATGGTGTGCGGACTGTAGTCTCCTAAGACGCCCTCGAGATTGACGACGCTCCAGTCACACCCCCCCAGTACTTCCGCGAGCGGGCGTAACCCGTCGCGTCGCTGCTGGTGATCGAGACTTCCGGCGCCATGACCAAGTGTGAAATAGTGGTCTCCCGGCGAGAAATCTCCCAAAAGCCCAATGCGCAGCCGTTCGCCGTCGTGTGGTTTTTCTGGCATTGCGTGTCTGCTGGTTGCCGGTCACAGGGGCGTCGCCGTGGCGGTCCCGGGGAATGTTCGCTACGCTCTCGAATGCTGCAATGTCAACCATGCTCGCAGATCGGAACTGCGAGGGCGCTGGTCCATGCTTGCGCTGGGATGCCGGCGAGTAGCAGGGGGCCGATGCATGGCAGCACGGTTCATCCGCCGTATGAGTTTCCCCTCCGCCACCTCATCGTCGCAGCATCCGTTCGGAGTCGATTTAGTCCGTGGACAGCGGGGGCATCGCGCGCCCGGAGTGCACAGCGAATCTGGGCGCGGTGTTCCCTCTCACTCGTGCCGCGCCGTTCGTGCTCACAACGCGCGCCAGCGCCATCGCCAGCGACATGTTCATCCAGTAATACGGATAGTACAACACGGTGACGAAGAATCCGCTCGCGAGAAAGCCGATCATCGCCCCGTCCAGTCCGAACGTGATGGCCCATAGCACGCGATCCGGGCGCTTCGACTTGGCCGATACCCGGCGCCGGGATTGTGCATTCTGCCAGAAGAACGCACCCGTCATCCCCACGAACACGAAGAGTCCAGTGAACCCAAGCTCTGACGCCGCCTCGATCAGGTAGTTGTGCGGTAATTCTCCCTCGGGATTGTATCGACGGCGATAGTACGGAATCCAGTTCCGGTAACCGATTCCGAGGAGCGGGTGCTCCTTCGCGATTGCGATGCCATCCGTCCAATACGTCAAACGGCGGAGTGAATCTTCGTCCGAGCCTGCCGCTCGCCAGCGAGCCTTGTTGCCCTCGGGCAGGATGAGCCACGTGAGCGCCGCGAGGGGCACCATGATCATGATCGCGCGAAGTCGATACGGACTGCGCCAGACGATCCATGCCGTGAGGACGCCGGCTCCCAGCAGCGCTCCTCGGGACGAGCTCGCCACAATACTGATCAGGCCGCTGGCAACGATTGCCAGCATGATCAGGCGTCGGTTCTTCGATAATCGAGGCCAGACGCCCAACGTCAGGTAGCCCGCGATCGGCAAAAAGACGCACATCTCGATGCCGAACTCACCGGAATTCTGAAACCATCCTGGTGCACCCGACACGCCCCACGCCACGAAGGAGAAACCGGAACCGATCCATGCCTGCACCCCATGCTGTGACATTTTGATGTTCCACAGCACGAACCCGAGCAATTGGAGAATGAACTCGCTGCGCGTCCTCACGCCGCCGCCCATGATCAGCATCAGCAACAGCCAGTTGATCCAGAAGTCCTTCTGCGCCCACGAGGCCGCGGGATACTGCGCCGTCAATGCCGACGCGATGATCACTGCCGTGAAGAGCACCACCGAGACCCACAGTACCTTCGAGGTGAATCGTAGCCGTCCCTCGAGCACCGTGAGGCCGACCGCCGAAAAGAGAAAGATCTGTGCCCACGGAGCGATGTCGAACCATTTGTAGATGGTCTGCGGACGGACGTACTCAAAAAAGACGTAGAGGAACGTCGCCCAGAACGCTGGCGACTGCTGACACATGGTACGCCAGATCACCCGCAATTGAAGTGACAGAAAGGCGTCGCCACTGGAGTCGGCCGTGAAACGGCGCCGACCGCCGCGGACCACCGAGGCAGGATGAGCAGGTGCGTGGGGCATTCGTCGTGGTTTGGCGGCAGCAGGACAATGCAGCGGAGCGAATTGCCCGATTTTGCAAGTTAATAGGAGGACGGTCGTCGTCGCCGTTCGATACATTCCGCAGGCGCCATACCGACCGTCGTTCACACCCTGACCGGCCTTATCGCGGCGGTTGCAGGTGACGACCCACGCCCCGGGTCGTCTTCACGGACCACACTCTTTCTACTCAATCGCGTGGCGCGGTTGCACATTCCGGGATATGCCGTGACGATGAACATGCAGACCACACCGGGTGTCGTGGGCCGGACGGGCACGCGCATTCTCCGGAAAGCGCAGCGGCAGCTGGCGCGCCTGCGCTTCGTGGCCACCGGCCGAGCCACCCGCGCGGTGTTCGCGGTGGGCAGCGGCCGGTCGGGTACCGATTTAGTGGTGCATTGCCTGGGACAGTCGCTCGACGTTGCCGTGCTGAACGAGGACAATCCGGCCGTCTTCGTCAACTGGCGATTGCGCGATCTGACCATGGTCCGGCACCAGATCGCACGCGCCGGTGCGGACATCGCGCTCCTCAAGCCCATCGTGGAAACGCAGCGGCTTCGCGAGCTACTCGACGCGTTTCCCGAGAGCCGCGCGCTCTTCATCGTCCGCCATTACCACGACACGATCAATTCGCGGATCAAGTTCTTCGGCGACAGCCAGCAGGGCATGGTCGAGACCTGGTTGGCGACCGACTTCGAACGCTTCCCGGCGCTTCCCGCGTCGGTACGCGAGACGGTACGGGCGACCTGGGCTCTCGACCAAAGCACGACGACGGCGGCCGCCATTGGGTGGCTCGTCATCAACGCGTCGTACGGCTATCTCCAGTTGCACGCCGATGCGCGCGTACAACTGGTTCACTACGAAGCGCTCGTTGCCGATTCGGCGCCATGCCTGCGGCGTGCCTGCGCGTTCATTGGCATCGACTACAACGACCGGATGACCCGGGAAATCTATGGAACGTCGGTTCGCCAGTCGCAGCCTCCCGAACTGCCTCCTGAGCTGGAGGCCGCCTGCGCGGCGCTTTGGGTGACCTTCTCCGCCCCCGACCACAGGTAATGCCTCTCCAGGTAATGCCTCTCCAGGTAATGCCTCTCCAGGTAATGCCTCTCCCACTGCTGATCACGGCCGCTACGGTCCTGCTCACCATCGTCGCGCTCGTGCGCGAATGGGCAGCGCCCGCGCTCGTGATCTCCATGGCCATGGTCGCACTGCTCGTCACGGGCGTGACCTCCCCGGCCGAGGCGCTGGCCGGCTTTTCCAATCCGGCACCGATCACCGTGGCGGCGCTCTTCATCATTGCCCGCGCCGTTGAG
>CAIUOO010000420.1 GCA_903900795.1 uncultured Gemmatimonadota bacterium
CCGGCATGATGTGACGTGGCCTCTCTACGTAGAATCCGACGAGATCTACAACCTCGCGTGTCCGGCGTCCCCCGTGCATTACCAGCACGACCCGGTGCAGACCACGAAGACGAGCGTTCACGGCGCCATCAACATGCTCGGACTCGCCAAGCGGCTTGGCGCGAAAGTATTGCAGGCGTCTACCTCGGAGGTGTACGGCGATCCCGCCGTTCATCCCCAGACCGAGGGGTACTGGGGCAATGTCAATCCGATCGGGCCACGCTCCTGTTACGACGAAGGGAAGCGCTGCGCAGAAACGCTGTTTTTCGACTATCACCGACAGCACCAGCTGCGTATCAAGGTAGTTCGGATCTTCAATACGTACGGTCCGCGGATGCATCCCAACGACGGGCGCGTCGTCTCCAACTTCATCGTGCAGGCGCTGCGCGGCGACGATATCACGGTGTTCGGCGACGGATCACAAACGCGGTCGTTCTGCTTTGTGACTGATCTGATTGATGGGATGCAGCGCATGATGCAAAGCGCTGACGACATTACCGGTCCGATCAACCTGGGCAACCCCGAGGAATGCACGATGCGAGAGTTGGCCGAGCTGATCATCACGCTCGTCGGCTCAAAATCGCAGGTCGTGACGCGTCCGCTCCCCATCGACGATCCTCGCCAGCGTCGGCCGGATATTTCCAAGGCCAACGCCCTGCTCGGTTGGTCGCCGTCGATCAGCAAGCGTGAGGGGTTGGCGAAAACTATCGAGTACTTTGACGCCTTCCTCTCCAGCCAGAAGCAGGCGGGTGCGATCGGTCGTTAACGCATATGGTACGAACGCCGGCATCCTGTGTCTGGCCGTCGCTCGCGCTCGTGCTGACGGTTGCCTGTCGGGACCGTGACACGCAGGATGTGCGGCGGGCTGGCACGTTTGCATCAGCGCCGGCACTGCGGTGTTCGTGAACGGCGAGTTCCGGGTGGTTGGCGGCGAGATGCTGGCCCAGTGGGCCTCGCACTGACCACGGCGTGCCATGGCGCCTTTCCGGTGTTGCACGAGGGACGCCAGCTCCTGGCGGGCGGCGGCGTCAAGGCCGGCCACTCCTCGACCTCGAGTGTCGAGGTGCTATGGCCGGCTCAGCCGCCGCAGTGTCGCTGCTCCGACGTCATATTCTGCTCGCACACTCGGCGCGCACCAGCGGCACGCGGCTCTCTCACGTCCTTCGATGGTCACGGAGCACATTCTTGTCGTTCATTCTGCAGCGGTGGCGCGCGGCGCGCCGGATCGCCGGGTTACTGCGTTCGTTGCCTGGTCCGGCGCGACGGGTAGCGGTTGGCCGATTACTCGAACCCGCCACTGCGCGCCGCCGCCGACTGGCTGCGGTGATCGCCGCCCATCCGGAACGACTGATCATCGTGTGCCACGGCAACATCATGCGGAGCGCGTTCGCGGTGGCGTACCTGCGACAGCTGGCGCCGGAGCGGGCGGCGCGTGTGGTGGGCGCCGGCACGCATGCGACGGCGGGTCGGGCGGCGCAGGATTCGGCATTGCGGGTGGCGCCGGAGTTCGGTGTCTCACTGGCCTCGCACGCCGCGTTGCCGCTCGCATCCGTGACGGTCGGTGCTGGTGACGTGATCGTGTGCATGGACCGCGCAAATGAGGCCAACGTGATCGCGCGCTACGGGTCCTACGCGGAACGCGTGTTTCTCGTCGGTGATGGTGTCGAGAATGCGGCCACCGATCGCGTGGTCGTGGACCCCTATGCGCGTGGCGACGAGGCGACTCGTGTGGCGTTTCAGCAGGTTGTCGAGCACGCGCAGCGATGGCTGGCTGTGATCAGGGAATGATAAGGGCATGATCAGGGCATGAGCGGGGCATGAAGGAGCTGTTGCCGCATGCGTGCGGGTCGCGACGTGTTTCCTGTTGCCGCGCACCAATCGCCGTTTTGTGCGTGGCACATCGCGTTACAATGTGACCTCGTGCACAGCGGTGTGATGACGAAACCATGCAGACGCGATGTCCGTCACGTTTTGTGATGGAAGGGGCCGTTACCGTCCGTTCAAGTCGTCGTCCACCGTCTGAATCCGCGAGCGGGGGTGATCCGCCGCGTGATTTGATTCCGCAGTAGCGGACTCTGGGAACGACAAAGGCAAACCATGCGAAAGCATGGGACGCAAAGCTGCGGGGCTACCGCGCACACCATCCGGTGTCGCCAGGCCAGCCGGGCTACCGAACGCGAATGGACCTTTGGAGGGCCAGATGCACCCCCGGATACAGCGGCTGGTTTTCGCCGCCACCGTAGTTACGCTGACCGCCTGTGGCGGGGATGTCCCGGTAAGCCCGGTCGATACGTTCAATCGGTCCGGGGCGGACGGAGCGGCCGCCTACGCCGTCACCCTCGGCGACGGTACGAAGCAGATCGGCGTCGGCGAGAGTGTGACACTTCGGGGCGGCTCATCAGCGTCGCGTGGCCGCACGCTCCGTTGGAGCAGCAGCAACACGAGTGTTGTGTCCGTGACCTCCAGCGGGACGATCAGTGGCCGTGCCGTGGGCGCGGCCACGGTCACGGCGCGTGGCAGCAACGGCACGTCGAGCCAGTTTCGCATCAGTGTGATTTCCATGTCCACGCGAACCGCTCCCGTTGTCGCGGTGGTCGAGATTGCGGTCCCGTCGTCTACGATGCCGGTGGCCGGCACCATGACGCTGTCGGCCACTGCGAGGGACGGCGACGGCGTAGCGATCACGGGCCGGCCGGTCACGTGGTCGGCATCGGGTTCCGCGGTGACGGTCAGCTCGACCGGCGTGGTCACGGCCGTCGCCGCCGGCTCGGCGGTTGTGCGGGCCACGGTGGATGGCGTCG
>CAIUOO010000421.1 GCA_903900795.1 uncultured Gemmatimonadota bacterium
ACACGTACGCCGCCACCGCCTGGATCTGCGGATTCGTCAGCGCCATGCGGCCGCCACGGGCGCCCATCGCGTTCGGGTGCGTCGCATCCCTGATCTTCTCCTTCGGGCCATCCAGCGACGGTGCATTCGTGGCGCCGACGCAGTCGGATTCAGCTATCTTTCAGCAATGACCACTATCGCGTTTCTCGGCACGGGGCTGCTTGGCAGCGGCTTTGTGGAAGCCGCCTGTCAGCGCGGCGATACGGTGACGGTATGGAACCGCACCACCGACAAAGCCCGTGCGCTCGAGTCGTTCGGCGCCATCGTCGCCGACACACCCGCCGATGCGGTGCGCGGCGCCTCCCGCGTACATCTGGTACTTAAGGATGACGCGGTAGTGGAAGACGTCATCGCGCAGCTGCGCGGTGGACTCTCGCCCGACGCGATCATCGTGGACCACACCACGACGCAGCCGGCGCTCACCGCCGAACGCGCCACGCGGCTCAATGCCGAAGGCGTGCACTATCTGCACTGCCCCGTCTTCATCGGACCGGCCGCCGCGCGTCTGAGTCAGGGGATCATCGTCGCCTCGGGCCCTTCCGCGCTCTACGCGTCGGTGAAAGACGCGCTCGCCGCCATGGCTGTGCGCGTGGAGTACTTCGGCGAGCGCCCCGATCTGGCGGCGGCGTACAAGTTGATGGGCAACGCGTTCATCATCGGCATGGGTGCGCTGCTCAGTGACGTGTACAGCATCGCAAAAGGCTGCGAGGTCACGCCCACCGACGCGCTCAAGCTCCTCGAGTTCTTTGACCCCGGCAAAATCCTGCAGGGGCGCGGACGCACGATCGCGGCGGGTAAGTTCGACGCGAGCTTCGAGCTCACGATGGCGCGCAAGGACATCCGTCTCATGATGGAAACCGCGGGCGACCTGCCGTTGGCGGTGCTGCCGTCGCTCGCCGCGCGCATGGATGCCGTGATCTCCGAAGGCTTCGGCGCCAAGGACTTCGCCGTCATTGCCAAGGACGCCATTGCCGGCACCATCGCCTAGCCCGAACAGCCGTGGCAACCGCCAGCGGGGTGCGCGGTGACGACGTATTGTTCGTGACCTCCACCCCCTCTGCCTATGCGCACTCCTTGCGTTATCGCGCTGCTGGCCTCGGCCGCCCTTCCCGTGGCCGCCCAGCAGCCCGCCCGTACCCTCGCCAAGCCGCTCGCCGAATACGGCGAACCGTTCTCACAGATCGCCGCGGTCCGTGAACTGAAGGACGGCCGGCTGCTCGTCGTGGACAGCCGCGACAAGCTCGTGCAGCTAGTCAATCTCACGGCCAACAGCGCCACCAAGGTCGGTCGTGAGGGCTCTGGCCCCGGCGAGTACGGCCTGCCCACCCAGCTGTTCGCGCTGCCCGGCGACAGCAGTGTGATCTTCGATCCGCTGAACCAGCGCTACCTGATGGTGCACCCCGACGGCAAACCCGGCACGTCGTTCCGCGTGGGCGACGAGCCGTCGGCGGCGCCGCGCCCGCCACAAGGCCAGCGCCCCGCAGGTGGCGGGCAGGTCATGATGATCGGCGGACTGGGATTCGGCATGCCGCGCGCCTCCGATGCGCGCGGACGCCTCTACTTCGAAGGGGGCGGCCTCTCGATGGGCCCGAACGGTCCCGTCACGGCCGATACGGCGCCTATCGTGCGATATGATCGCACGACGAAGGCCGTGGATACGCTCGCCTGGGTGCGCCTTCCCAAGAACAACGCCTCGGTGAAAGCCAGCGGCAGTGGCGGCAACCAGCGCATGGAAGTGCGGATCGGCGGACGGACGCCGTATCCGGCGCGCGATGCCTGGACCGTGCTGCCCAACGGCACGGTGGTCATTGCCCGGGTCGGCGACTATCACCTTGATCTCGTCTCCCCCACCCGTGTCGTCACTCGTGGAGCCGCGGTCGCGTTCACGCCGGTGAAGGTCGGCAATGCCGAGAAGCAGGAGTACCGCGATCAGTCGAAGAACGCGGGCGGCATGATGATCATGCGCACGGAAGGCGGCGCCGGCGGCTCGCAGAACCGCGCCAGTACAGCGCCACCGCCGTTTGAGGAGCCGGCCGAGTGGCCCGCCACGAAGCCGCCGTTCAACTCGAACGGGATCTTCGCCACCCCTGCCGGTGAGATCTGGATTGCGCGCAATCGCTCGGCCTCCGATCCGACCCCGACGTACGACGTCTTCTCGGCGGCTGGGAAACTGACCGGCAAGGTCGTTCTGCCCAAGCAGACCCGCGTGATCGGGTTCGGTACCGGCGGTACGGTCTATACCATCCGGGTGGACGACGACGATCTGCAGTATCTCCAGCGCTTCCGGGGCTGATCACGACCCGCTAAATTCCCCTCTCGTCGTCTAAACCCCTGCGAGGCCTTTCATGCCGTTCTTCTCATATCCCGCCAACGCCGATTGGCTGCTGCCCATCGTCAAGCTGCCGTTGACGCTCATCTCAGCGATCTTCGGCGGGATCATCGCGATCGGCCCGATCGGTCAAGTTGCGCTCGTCGCGATCATCATCGCGCTGTACGCGAAGAACATCATGGGACCGGCGCGCCCGTAACGGCGGCAAAATAGAGTAGGAACGGCCCGCCGCGACATCGTCGAGGCGGGCCGTGTGCTTTGGTGCCCGTGTGAGCGGTGAACAACATCGAGTCGAAACACGCGTTTAGCTGGCGAAGACTCGTCTGACCGCGGACCGCGGGCCGCCCCCTTCCGCGAGGTGGAAATGCGGCGCATTCTCGTGGCTCGCGCGACGCGCGAAACCGCCGATGCGCGTTTCTCTCTGTGGAGTCCCGATGTCCGTTCGCTCGTTTCGGTTACTGGCCATCATGCCGGCGTTGCTGCTCGTCTCTTGTGCGCAGCCCCCCGCCGCGGCCACGCCGCCCACGTTGTCGTTCGCCGAGTATCAGCTGGTCGATCTCACGCACGCCTACAATGCGCAGACGATCTACTGGCCCACGTCGCCCACGGCGTTTTCGCTCGAGACGCTGTCCAAGGGGCCCACCCCGGGTGGCTGGTACTACTCCGCCAACAGCTACGCCTCACCCGAGCACGGCGGCACGCACCTGGACGCCCCGCTGCACTTCGGCGAGGGGCAGCACGCCACCGAGCAGATTCCGCTGGAACGCCTGATGGCCCCCGCGGTCGTGATCGATGTCCGGAGCGCGGCGGCGGCCGACCCCGACTTTGCGCTCCGTCGCGAGGATGTGCTGGCGTTCGAGGCCGAACACGGCCGCATCGCGGCGGGCACCATCGTTCTGCTGCGCACCGGGTGGAGTACACGCTGGCCCAACCGGAAAGCCTATCTCGGTGATGATACGCCGAACGATGCGTCCAAGCTGCATTTCCCCGCCTTCGGCGCGGAGGCGGCGCGCCTGCTGGTGGAGGAGCGCGACGTGGCGGTGCTCGGCGCCGACGTGGCGTCGGTGGATATCGGTCAGTCGAAAGACTTTCAGGTCCACCGGATCGCGGCGGCGAAGCAGGTCCCGGGGCTCGAGAACCTCACCAATCTCGAGGCGCTGCCCGCCACCGGCGCGTACGTCATCGCGTTGCCCATGAAAATCGAAGGGGGGTCGGGCGGTCCGCTCCGGGCCGTCGCCATGGTTCCGCGCACGAAATAGCCACTCGCCTTCGTTCCTTCCTTGCCTGATGGAGCCTGACATGACGGTTCGTTCCCTGCGCCTGTTCCTGCTCGCCGCTCTAGCCGCGGTGGCGCTCCCCGCGACGCGACTGCCGGGCACCCTGCTGCCCGGGCAATCGCCGAACATCACGACCTACGTACGCTACGCCGTGGATGGACAGACGTCCTATGGCCGCGTAGTGGGGAACACCGTGCAGCAGCTGCGGGCGGCGCCGTGGCTCGATAGCGCGCGAACCGGTCGGACCACGCCGCTGTCCCGCGTGAAGCTGCTGGCCCCAGCCACGCCATCCAAGGTGATTGCGGTGGGTCTCAACTATCAGACGCATCTCGGCGAGCGGTCGGCCGCCACCTATCCCGGACTGTTCGCCAAGTTCCCGACGTCGATCATCGCGCACGATGAGAACATCGTCTTGCCCGCCGATGCGAACAACGCGCACTTTGAAGGGGAAATGGTGATCGTCATCGGCAAGGAGGCGACCAATGTGTCCGTGGCGGACGCGAAGCAGTACGTGTTCGGCATCACCGTGGGCAACGATGTCTCGGAGCGCGACTGGCAGAAGAGCGACCTGCAGTGGTTCCGCGCCAAGGCAGCCGACACGTTTGGGCCCATGGGGCCGGTGCTGATCACCGGACTGAACTACGACGACCTGCTGCTCCAGACCCGCCTGAACGGGGAGGTCGTGCAGTCCCAGCGTACGAAGGACCTGATCTTCGATGTGGCAGCCCAGGTGAGCCATATCAGCCAGTACGTGACGCTGATGCCGGGCGACGTGATTTACACGGGCACGCCGGGCACCACGAAGCGGATCGTGGCTGGCGACGTGGTGGAGGTGGAGCTGGAGGGCGTCGGCATCCTCCGGAATCGGGTGACGCAGCGGGCGAAGCGATAGGCCGACGTGCGCCCCCCAAGGGACCGATGTGGGGGCGACGGGGCTGATCCGTGACAATTTCAGATCAAAACGTTGACAACGCATTGTCCGAGCCCGAATCTAGTCGCGAGTTCACTCTCACGATCCGCGCAGGCCGTCTCATCCGGGGCGACCTCGTGTTGTTGCTGAACGTCGCCTGCCTCCTTCCCCAGCAGCGTGACGTGCTCCACCCCTCACCCGCATAGAGGTCCTGATGCGCTTCCGCCGATATGTTGGCGGCCAAGCTTTCGCGGCGCTTGTCGCCGCAATGGCTGTTGCCAGCACGCTGATGCCCACCCGCACCGAGGCGCAAGGCGCACTCGGGACGGTCCGCGGTACGGTTACGAATAGTGGTACGGGCGCGCCGTTGGCGAACGTCCAGATCGCGATCCCCGGCACGATGCTCGGCGCGATCACGAACGCGAGTGGTGCGTTCACCATCGCGTCCGTACCGGCCGGCAATCAGATCGCACGCGCGCGCTTGATCGGCTACCAGCCGCTCGACAAGCCCATCGTGGTCACAGCCGGCGCGACCACGACCGTGACCTTCGCCCTCACGGTGAGTGCGCTGTCCCTCGACGAAGTCGTCATCACGGGTACCGGTGGTTCGGCGCGTAAGCGCGAAGTCGGCAATTCCATCGCGCAGGTCAAAATGGCGGACATCCCGGAAGTCCCCACGAACGTCTCGAATCTCTTGTCGGGACGTATGGCGGGCGTCACGGTCGGCGGCGGCGTTGGTAACGCCGGCAGCGGCTCGGCCATCCGCTTGCGCGGCACGACCAGCGTGTCGCTCACGAACCAGCCGCTGATCTTCATCGACGGCGTGCGTACCCGCAGCGACGAATATCCGCGCAACGGTATCTTTACCGGCACCACCCAGCGTGGCGCCAACTCGAATTCCAGCCCGCTCAACGACATCAACCCCGACGACATCGATCGCATCGAAATCGTGAAGGGTGCGGCGGCGGCCACGCTGTACGGCACCGATGCCGCCGCCGGCGTGATCCAGATCTTCACCAAGCGCGGCGCTGGTGGGGCGGCCAAGTGGCAGGTCCGCTTCAACGGCGGTGTCAGCAGCCTGCAGAAGTTCGGCACTGACTCCGTGCCCCTGCTGTTTATGGATCCGTTCTTGCGCAACAGCGAAGGCTCCGGCTGGATCCCCGGCCTCGACAACTACGCCGCGCGTTATGGCACGCAGGTCCAGGTGGCGGGTGGGAGCGGCGACAATCTCAAGTACCTGCTGTCCACGAACGTCGAGAACACTGATGGCGTGCTGCCCAACGACCGGGACCGCAAG
>CAIUOO010000422.1 GCA_903900795.1 uncultured Gemmatimonadota bacterium
CGCAACGGCCTGCAGGTGGATCTGCACCGCGCGGTGATCGAGGTGGAATCACTGTGCACAAAGTGCGGGCTGCACGTCGATGCGACGGCGAAAGTGGCCGACTTGTCAGTGGGTGAGGCGCAGCGCGTGGAGATTCTGAAAGCGCTGTATCGTGGCGCCAAGATTCTCATTCTCGACGAGCCCACGGCGGTGCTCTCGCCGGCGGAAGTGCGTGATCTATGGACGGTGCTGCGCGCGCTCAAGGCCGACGGTGGAACCGTGGTGCTGATCACGCACAAGCTCGACGAAGTGGTCGCGATTTCTGATACGATCACCGTGATGCGTGGTGGCATGACGATGTCGCGCTTCGCGACCGAAGGCACGACGCCGCGCGAGATCGCGCGAGCCATGGTGGGCCGCGATGTACAGTTGCATCTCGACACGCCAAGTGACGCCGACTCGCGGGTGGCACCGGTGGCCAGTGCAGCATCGGCGGCACCGGTGCTGCGCGTGTCGAATCTGTCGGTGAAGTCGGACCGCGGCGCGCGCGCCGTGCACGACCTCAGTTTCGAGATCCGCCCCGGCGAGATTCTGGGTATTGCCGGTGTGGAAGGCAACGGACAGACGGAGCTGCTGGAAGCGATCGCGGGATTACGCGCCATGCAATCCGGGCAGGTCCACTTGGCGTCGCACGATGTCAGCGCGCGCTCCGTCCGCGAACGCGCCGACCTTGGGTTGTCGCACATTCCCGAAGACCGGCATCGGCGTGGCCTCATTCTCGACTATAGTATCGCCGAGAATCTGATGCTCGGTCGACAGCATCATTTCGGATCGTTCGGCACACTCGACGCAGCGCGCATGGCGACGCATGCCGCGGCACAGGTGCAGCGGTTCGACATCCGGCCGGCCATGCCGTCATTGCCCGCGCGCGCGCTGTCGGGCGGCAATCAGCAGAAGATCGTGATCGCGCGAGAGATGGGGCGCGAGTTCAGTGTGCTGTTAGCGGCGCAACCCACGCGCGGTGTCGATGTGGGTGCCATCGAATTCATTCATGCGCAGCTGCGGGCCGCACGCGATGCGGGCAGGGGCATCTTACTCGTGAGTGCCGATTTGCCGGAAGTGCTCGCGCTGTCCGATCGCATTGCCGTGATGTACGGCGGACGGTTCGTGACCGTGTTGCCGGCGGCGCAGTGCACGGCCGAACAGTTGGGGCCCTACATGACGGGAGCGGCGGTATGAGTACCGAACCAGCGACGCCACCGCACGTCGGCATCGGCTTGGCCGGCAGCTTCCTGCCGCCGTTGGTGGCACTGGCGATCGCCGCCGTGGTGGGCGACCTGCTCATTCTGAGCTTCGGCGAAGCGCCCAGTGCGGTCTTCCGATTGCTGGTCGAAGGCACGTGGGGGAACGCCTACGGCATCGGTCAGGTGCTGTACAAGACCACGACCCTGGTCTGTACCGGGCTCGCGTTCGCACTGGCCGGTCGCGCCGGGTTGTTCAACGTGGGCGCCGAAGGACAGCTCGCCGCCGGTGGATTCGGCGCCGCAGTCGTGGGCATGCTGCTCCCCGTTGGTACGCCCGCGTTGCTAGCCGTGCCCCTGTGCCTGCTGGCCGCCATGCTGGTGGGTGCCGGTGTCGGTGCCGTGCCCGGCGCGTTGCGTGCGAGGTTTGGTGCCAGCGAAGTGATCGTGACGATCATGCTCAACTTCATCGTGCTGGCGTTTCTCAACTGGATCGTGTCGGCCAAGCTGCACGTACCGGAAACGCTGCATACGCCGCCCATCGTGGCCGGCATGATGCCGCGATTCGCCGACGGCTTTGCGGCGTTCCGCGGCAGTGCCGCGAATTTCACCATCGTGTTTGCCGTGCTCGCTGCGGTGGCGAGCTGGTGGTATCTGTTCCGCACCCGCAGTGGCTATGAACTGCGCGCGGTGGGGCTGCAGCCTGATGCCGCCGAGTACGGTGGCGTGCGCGTGCCCCGCGTGCTGCTGGTCACGATGTGCCTCTCGGGTGCACTCGCCGGACTGGGCGGCATGAACTTCGTGCTGGGCTACAAGGGCTACTACGAGGAAGGCTTCGCCGGTGGTGCGGGCTTCCTCGGCATCGCGGTCGCGTTGGTGGGACGCAATCATCCGTTCGGTATTCTCGGCGCCGCGCTGTTGTTTGCCACGTTGTCTCAGGGCGGACTCGCGGTGAATGCCATCGTGCCGAAACAACTCACCGATATCCTCACGGCGGTCGTGATTCTGGCAGTTGCCACGGCGGTCCCCGAAGTACAGCAGCAGTTACGTGCCGCCGCCGCCAACGTGACCGCGGCGTTCTACCGCGATGCACGGAAGGGGGTGTCATGATTCTGCTCACCTTTCTGCTGCAGGCCATTCGCATTGCGATTCCGTATCTCCTGGCGGCGGCCGGCGGTGTGATGTCGGAGCGCGTAGGTATCATCGCGCTCGGACTCGAGGGCATGATGCTGGCCGGCGCGTTCGGCGCCGCGCTGGGCAGCTACTACGGCGGCAGTCCATGGATCGGCCTGGCGGGTGCCCTGGTGGCCGGCGCGATGGTGACGGCGGTGTTGGCGGTCGCCACGCTGCGCTACAAGGCCAATCAGGTGGTGGTCGGCGTGGCGATCAACCTGCTGGTGGTCGCGGCCACGCGGTTCTATCTGCGGCGCATCTTCGACAGTGCCAGCAACTCGCCGCGCGTACCGGGCTTCGGTGGAGAAGGCACCGGTGGCATGTTCGCGAGTTTCGTGAACCCCGTGGTGTGGATGGGGCTGGCGGCGCTCCCCGTGCTGGCGTGGGTGCTCTATCGCACCCCGTTCGGCCTGCGGGCGCGCGCCGTGGGCGAGAAGCCGGAAGCGGCCGCATCGTTGGGCGTGGCCGTGACGCGCCTGCGCCTGCA
>CAIUOO010000423.1 GCA_903900795.1 uncultured Gemmatimonadota bacterium
CAACTCCGCAATGCGCGCCCCGCTGCGCCGTTCGGTGCCCTTGAGCATGGCCTGGGCCGTGATGCGCGACAGTCCTTCGTGCGATTCCGGCTCCACACACGACCCACCACGCTGAAACACCCCCACATTCACCAACGGCGTTCCGGGGCGCGGCAGCACCAGCACCGGCACACCCTGCGCCGTGCGGTACACATGCACGTCGTTCTCCACCCGCACGGCCCGCACACCCACATGCACGGCCGGGGCACCGAGTACGTCGCCACCGATCGCGTCGCTCGCCAGCGGCGTGGGCACCGCAGGGTCCACCAGCACACTGCTCCCCTGCCCCTCCTCGGCGCGCAGCATCTCGCGCAACGCGTCTTCGTGCTCCGCCAACGGCTCGGCGCCGTTCGGGCGGTAGGAGATTACCGCGACCTGTTCGGGGTCGAGGTGCGTTGCCAGCGCCTCCTGCAGATCGCGCGGCGTCAGTGACAGCAGCGCGTCGTAATAGCGACTGGCCAGATCGAGTCCACCCTCGGCTTCCCACGATGCCAAGTACGTGGCCTGTCCGTCCATGCTCTCGAGACGGCGCAGCCACCGCGCCTCGATGATGCTCTGCGCCCGGGCGACTTCGCTGGCCCGGAATCCCACCGTGCGCGCGGCCTGCAGTTCACGCCATAAATAGCGCGTGGCATCGCGCGCATGCTCGGCCGGCGACTCGGCGTGCGCCACGAACACGCCAATGTCGCCGGCGGTGTAGTCCCACGCCGAAACGGCCGAGGCCAGCTGACGCTCGCGGATGGCGCGATAAAAGCGCGAGGCGCGCCCGGAGCCAAGCGCGAGTCCGGCCAGATCGAGGGCGGGGGTGTCGGCGTGCTCCATCGGCGGCGTGCGCCAGCCGAAAGCGATGTGCTGCTGCGCGATATCGCCGCTCCACTCGCGCAAACGAAAGCCTGGCGGCACCGCGTCGATGGGGCCGCGTTCCCGCGGCGGCGTGCCGTTCTCGAGCTGTCCATGTCGCGACGCCACTTCACGACGCACCTCGTCGATATCGACATCACCGACGATGGAGAGCACGGTGTTGTCGGGGCGATACCAACGCGTGTAGAACGACATGAGCTGCTCGCGCGTGAGCGCCCGCAGCTCGGGTTCGTCTCCCATGCGCCAGCGCCGGATGCGATGCTTGTCGAACAGCGTGGCATACAGCGTTTCGATGGCCATCGCCGAGGCGGTATCACGCTTACGCTTGGTTTCCTCGATGATCACTTCGAGTTCGCGCGCCAACTCCTCGCCGTCGATGACCGACCGCGCATAGGCATCGAACTGAATCTCGAGTCCCTGCACGAACGACGACGATGGCAGCACCGTGTAGTAGGTGGTGTGATCGTAGATCGTGTGCGCGTTGAGATAACCGCCGTTCGCCTTCGTCTCGCGGGCGATCTGCCCCACCCCACGGGTCGGCGTGCCCTTGAAGAACATGTGCTCCAGCACGTGGGCGATGCCGACCACGTCGTCGGGTTCGTCGAAGTACCCCACTTTCACATGGGTGACGATCGCGACCACCGGTGCCGATGGATCGCGACGCACGAGCAGCGTGAGGCCGTTCGGCAGCACGTCGCGAACGGTGTTATGGTGCAGCGTGAGCGCATCGCTCGGCCGCTGAATACGTGTGGTCATCGGGGAATCGGGGTCGGGTAGCCGGCGCTCGCTGGCGACAACGGCGCGAGCATCGCCGGTGGCGTCGGGGCCACGCAGCGAGA
>CAIUOO010000424.1 GCA_903900795.1 uncultured Gemmatimonadota bacterium
GGGTGCGTCCTATCTCGGGGCAATCATGGCGGGCGGTCCACGTCTGCGGACCATGAATCAGGCGCGTGCGGTGCTGGGACCGCGCCGTCACGAGGTGCAGCGGGTGGTCGTATTCGGCGACCAACATCCCGAGGAAGTGATTGCCACCGTGCGGGAACTCGATCTCGACATCGCGCAGTTGCACGGCGGGTGCACGCCGGCCTCCATCACCGCTATGCGTCTGGCGACCGGCCGCGAGGTCTGGCCGGTGCTGCGCCTCGCGGGCACGACGCTGCCCGCCGACGCTGTCACCCTCGGGGCGTGCGCGGGGGCGGTCGTGCTCGATGCGCACGTGGTCGGACAGATGGGTGGAACGGGTGTCACATTGGATTGGTCTGGACTACAGCGTGCCGTTGCGGCCTTGCGAGCGGCCGTACCGGGCATTCGCGTCATTCTTGCCGGCGGTTTGCGTCCGACGAATGTGATCGAGGCCATTCGATTGCTTTCTCCGGATGTTCTCGACGTATCTTCAGGGGTGGAATCCGAGACGGGTGTCAAGGATCCGATGCTGGTCGAACAGTTCGTCGCGGCCGTACACTCGGCCGCAGGGATGCAGCGATGACTATGGTGGATACAACGAGCGGCGCCGTGGCGCCGACCGATCGTTTCGGCCCGTTCGGTGGGCGGTACGTTCCGGAAACGCTGATCCCGGCCCTGGATGCCCTCGAGTCGGCATTCGAGGAAACGCGTCATGATGTGGCGTTTCAGACGGAACTCGATGCGCTGCTTCGCGAGTATGTGGGACGACCGACGGCACTCTCGTTCGCGCCGCGCCTGAGCGCGCGCATCGGCGCCCCCGTGTGGATGAAGCGTGAAGACCTGTGTCATACGGGTGCGCACAAAATCAACAACACGGTCGCGCAGGCGATGCTGGCGCGACGCATGGGCAAGCGGCGCATCATCGCCGAGACCGGTGCCGGCCAGCACGGGGTCGCCACCGCGACGATCTGTGCGCGCTTCGGTCTGGAGTGCGTGGTGTACATGGGTGAAGAGGACATGCAGCGGCAGGCGCTGAACGTGTTCCGGATGCGATTGTTGGGCGCCACCGTGATCCCAGTGTTGTCGGGCACGCGAACGCTCAAGGACGCGACGACGGAAGCGATTCGCGATTGGGTCGGCTCGGTCAACGACAGTCACTACATCATCGGCTCCGTGGTCGGTCCGGCGCCGTATCCGCGCATGGTGCGCGAGTTCCAGTCGGTCATCGGACGTGAAGCCCGCGCCCAGATGCTCGCGCGGGCTGGCGCCCTGCCCAAGACCGTCGTGGCGTGCGTCGGCGGTGGCTCGAATGCGATGGGGATCTTCGCCGGTTTTGTGGGTGATGCCGGGGTCGAACTCGTCGGCGTCGAAGCGGCCGGTGAAGGACTGCACACCGAGCGACATAGTGCATCGATCACGCGGGGCACCCCCGGGGTATTGCACGGGTCACTCAGCTATCTCTTGCAAGACGCCAATGGACAGGTGCACCCCGCCCACAGTATCTCGGCCGGTCTCGATTACCCCGGCGTCGGCCCCGAGCATGCGTGGCTGCACGACAGCGGTCGGGCCGAGTACGTGTCGATCGACGACACGGAGGCGTTGCGAGGGGTCGCCTTGCTGAGTCGCCTCGAAGGCATCATTCCAGCGCTCGAGACGGCGCACGCGGTGGCCTGGATCGAACGGGAAGCTGGACGCTGGTCGGAGCAGGAGCCGGTATTGCTGTGCGTCAGCGGCCGTGGTGACAAGGATATCGGCACGATTAATCAGTACACGCTGCCCGAGGTATGACAACGACGGGACACGACGTAGCCGCGTCACCGCAGGCGGTGGTGGCGGTCGAGGATGCGTTACGCACCTTCGCGAAAGCGCTTCGTGCCATTCAGTTGTACCTCGCGAACAATCCCACGCGCGCGTCCGCGATCGAGCAGGCGCGGGCGGCGTTCGGCGCCGTGTGGCGCGTCGCTGATCCCCTCGAGATTCAGATCAAGGAATCATCGTTCGTCTGGGGTGAGCGTACCGTCTATCTCGATGCGGAGCGCGGTACCGATGGGTTGCCGTGGCTGCTGTATCGCGACGGATTGCGGTCGCTCCAGCTGCACAGCGGGTTCGAGACGACGGATCTCGAGGCGCTGCTGACCATTTTACACAAGGCGCGCACGGCCCCTCCCGATGGCGATGATCTTGTCACGCTCCTGTGGGTCGCCGATCTGGCCACGATCGAGTATCGCCATGTCGAGCACGCCGCCGTCGGCGACCTGCCGATCGTGAGTGGGACCGATCGCCCTGGTGTGGCGGTGTTCGCGCCGGGAGTGACGCCGTTGGCGGTGCCAGCCGCGGAGACGGCGGCCCCTGGTGAGGGGCCGCCCCCTGGCATGATCCGGGTGGAGGACTTCGACAGCACGCTGTACTTCCTCGATGCCCGTGAGGCGACATATCTGCAGGAGGAGCTCAAGCGCGAGTACGCCGAGGATCATCGAAAGCTGGCGCTGGCAAGTCTGTTCGACGTCATCGA
>CAIUOO010000425.1 GCA_903900795.1 uncultured Gemmatimonadota bacterium
AACTCGTCTTCTTCGTAGAGTTCCGGGCGACGGTTGGCGAGGGGGCGGAGCTGGCTCTTCTGCAGGTCGCGCTTTTCGCGCGGCGTGAGCTTATTGTGCGCCGGCTCCGCGTCGAGTTCATCCATGTCCGCGTTGAGGGCGGCATTCAGCTCGGCGGCGAGCTCAGGGCTCAGTTCAGTGCTCATACGTGTGGGTCTCTCCGAATCGCGGAACTGCACTCGCCGCGCCGAGATGAGGGTGGAACAGATAAACAGCGGGAACCCAGAAACGTAGAGACAGCACGCCTCTGCGGCAATGGGTCCACCGATCCCCTCCATCCCCTCGCCCGCCCTCAGTGTCCGCGCAGACGATCCCGGGTGGCCTCGGCCAGGGCCACGATCCGCTCAACCTGCTCTTCCTGCGTCACGGTGGTCGTGTCGATCGTGATCGCATCCCGCGCCGGGGCGCTCTGGGCGGCGTCGAGCGCGTCCCGGGCTACGAGCGCCTCGGTCTCCTCCGCGATCTCCGCATCTGTCGGCCGGCGGCCGAGTCGCTGGATCAAGCGGCGACGCGCGCGCTCCCCCGGATCGGCGACCATGTACACCTTCAGCGCGGCCGTCGGAAACACGGCCGTCCCGATATCCCGGCCGTCTACGACCACATCGGTGGCAGCGCCAGCGGCCCGGACCTGATCGTTCACCCAGTGTCGAACGGCCGCCATTTGTGCCACTCGCGACACCTGCCGGGTGACCGGCGCGTCGCGCATGGCCTCGTCCTGCACGGTGCCATCCACCAAGGGCAGCACCGACCGATCGGTCAGACGCCAGGTGATCCGGTGCGCCTGCTCCAGCACCGCCTGCGGCGTCCACTGCTCGGGGGCGACGCCAGTGCCGAGGGTCAAGAGCGTGATGGCGCGGTAGAAGGCGCCGGAATCGACGTGATGAACGTTCAAGCGCCGCGCGACCCACTGAGCCGTCGAACTCTTGCCGCTCGCCGCGGGGCCATCGATAGCGATGACCAACGGTGTCGTGCCAGGCGCGACAACCGGCGCGACGACGGTGCTCTGCGTGTCCGGGCCGATGGTCTGCGCGAGATCACGCCAGAAGGTCGGATACGAGACCGACACACATCCGGGATCGTCGATCGCAATGCGATTGCTCGGGACCGCGCCGAGAATGCCGAATGCCATTGCCAGCCGGTGATCGCCGTGAGTGACGACGTGTCCGGCCAACGGCGCCTGCGAACCGATAATGCGCATGCCGTCGGGAAGCTCCTCGGCGTCCACGCCGAGGAGCCGCAGGTTGTCCACCACGGCACGGATGCGATCACTCTCCTTCACGCGCAGCTCACCAGCGTCGGTGATGCGCGTTTCGCCGACGGCGCGCGCCGCCACGCAGGCGATCATCGGCAATTCGTCGATACAGCGCGGAATCTCCGCACCGCCGATCGACGTGGCCTGCAGCGACGCGGGGTACACGACCAACGTGCCGATGGCTTCGCCGCCAACCGTGCGCTCACTCTCGACGTCGATACGCACCCCCATGCGCCGCAGTACATCGAAAGCGCCGGTGCGCGTGGGATTGAGGCAGACGTTCTCGAGGCGCAGTACGCCCGCGTCGGCGAACGCGGCGAGGGCGGCGAAAAACGTCGCCGACGACGGATCGGAGGGGACGACGACATCCGCGGCGTGCACCGTCTGCGCCGGCGGGAGCACGACACCCTCATTCGTTACCGTGAGGTTCACCCCACGTGCCAACAGCATGCGCTCAGTGTGGTCGCGAGAGCGCTGCGGCTCCTGCACCGTGACACCAGAGCCTGAAGCAAGGCCGGCAAGCATCACCGCCCCCTTCACCTGCGCGCTGGCGTGCGTATTCACGACGGTGATCGCCGAGAGCGGCATCCCGTACACACGCATCGGCAACCCGTCATGCCCGTCGGGACCCTCGAATGCAATACGGGCGCCCATATGCGTCAGCGGTGCGGCGATGCGGCGCATCGGCCGCCGACTGAGGCTGGCGTCACCCTCGAATCGCGCCACACGCCCGGCGAGTCCGGCCACGAGTCCGGCGAGCAATCGCGTGGTTGTCCCGCTGTTGCCGCAGTCGAGCGCCAACGCCGGCGAATGTAATGACGCGATGCCGCGCCCGTTCACGACGAAGTCGTCGCTCAACACCGGAATCTCGGCGCCCATGGCCCGCAGCGCGCCCGCCGTGGCATGCACGTCGGCGGACACGAGGATATCGCGGATACGGGTTGGGCCAGTCGCCATGGCGGCAAAGATCAGCGCCCGATGGCTGATCGACTTGTCACCGGGTGCGCGGATGGCGCCGCGCACCACCAATGGCGAGCGGGAGATACTCACCGCAACCATGCCTCGAGCGCCGTCGCGGCATCGGTCTTGTCGTCGCGGTACTTCACGATGATCGGCGTCTGCAGGGAAATGCCCTGCGCCTCACCGAACGCGGAGGTGACGCGCCGGGCCCCCGGCACGACCACGGCACCTTCGGGGATGATCAGCGGTGCGTCGGCGGTGGCGCGATGCACCGTTTCCTTGACCAAGTCGTACACCGGCGTGCCGCGCGTCAGAATCACGCCGGCGCCCAGCACCGCCTTCGCGCGTACCACCGTGCCCTCGTACACGCCGCAGTTTCCGCCGACAATCACGTCATCCTCGATGATGACGGGTGAGGCATTGATGGGTTCGAGGACGCCACCGATCTGCGCGGCGGCGCTCAGATGCACCCGCTCACCGATCTGCGCGCACGATCCGACGAGCGCATGCGAGTCGACCATCGTGCCGCGACCGACATACGCACCCACGTTGATATACATGGGCGGCATGCACACCACGTTCGGCGCGAGATACGCGCCACGCCGCACGGTGGAGCCGCCCGGCACGATGCGCACCTGATTTTCCACCCGGAATTCGCGCGTGGGGAACGTGTGCTTGTCGAGAAAATGAAACGGTGCCTGCCCAGGCATTTCCACCACGCGCCCGATGCGAAAACCCAGCAGGATCGCGCGCTTCACCCACGGCACCGCGCGCCATGTGCCATCAACGTCCCGATGCGCGGCGCGAATTTCGCCACGCTCAAGCAGTGCGAGCGCGTGATCAAACAGATTCTGTGCATCAGACGGCAGTGCCGCACCGCCATCGAGCAGGAGCGGATCGTTGCAGCGCGCTTCGAGGTTAGTCAGCGAGAAAGCCATGAGAGCAGCATCGTATGGAAGAAGAATTGAACAGACGTGACGTTACGACGCGAGCGCGCCAGCGTGAACGAGCGCCGCGCGCACCAGCGGATGGTGCGCGTCGAGCAGGGAGACCAACGGGAGACGCAGCTGATCGCGCATGCGCCCCAGCATCGCGAGCATCGCCTTGATCGGGATGGGATTCGATTCGATGAAGGCGGCAAGAGCGACCGGCGCCAAACGTGCGTCAAGACGCCGTGCCTCGGCAAGGTCGCCACGCGCCATCGCGTCGCAGAGCGCCGACATGAGGGCCGGCACCACGTTCGAGAGTACCGAGATGATCCCATCCCCGCCATGGGCCATGACGCTGAGCGTGAGCCCATCGTCGCCCGAGAGCACGGCGAAGTGCTCTGGGCGCTCGCGAATGATCTGTGTGATCTGCGCGAGATTGCCCGAAGCTTCCTTCACCGCCACGAATCGCGCATCGGCCGCCAGCTCGAGGCAACTGCGCGCGTCAAGATTGATCGCCGTGCGACCGGGTACGTTGTAGATCACGATGGGGAGGTCGCACGCATCGGCGATGGCGCGGAAGTGCGCGATCATCGCGCGCTGCGGCGGCTTGTTGTACATCGGCGTGACATGCAGCAGGTGCGTGGCGCCGATCACCTTCATTTCGCGCGAGGTCGAGATCGCGCGCTGCGTATCGTTCGATCCAGCGCCGGCGATCACGGGCACCCGGCCGTTGACCTGCTCGACGGTGATCTCGACCACGCGACGATGCTCCGCTGGCGCCAGTGTGACCGCTTCACCGGTCGATCCGCATGGGATGACCATGTGCACCCCTTCGCTGACCTGCCACTCCACGAACGCGCGGAGGGCAATCTCATCGAGGGAACCATCTGCCATGAACGGCGTGACGAGTGCGGTCCCGCACCCGAAGAGTCGCTGCGCCATCATCGTTCCGCGCTGAAGGGTCAGGAAGTCGCCTGGCTGGATGCCAGCACGTCCCGCATGGTGTACACGCCAGGGACACGCGCAGCTGCCAGCCAGCGGGCCGCGGTCAGTGCGCCGTCGGCAAAGACCCGTCGATCACGCGCTTCATGCACGAGTCGGATCTGTTCGAAGGGCGCGTCGAAAACGATCTCGTGCGTACCCGGTACCGAACCCGTACGCACGCTCGTGATCGGCACCGCGCGTCCGAGTCCTTCGCGCAACCGATCGGCGATCGCAATCGCAGTGCCCGAGGGCGCGTCGAGCTTGGCGATATGGTGCGTTTCGACTACGTGCGCGTCGAAGCCGGAGACATGGCGCGCACGCGCGGCCGCCTCTTCCGCCATGGCCAGAAAGAGCTGCACGCCGATACTGAAGTTGGGTGACCAGAGCGCGGAGCACTGCGCCGCCTGCGCGGCCGCCTCAATCGCGGGGAGCTGCACGGACCAGCCGGTGGTCCCGATTACAACGGGGCAACCCACCTGCAAAACGGCGATCGCGTTGGCGACCGCTGATTCCGGCGTGGTGAAATCGATCGCCACTTGCGCACCGTGCAGATCGGCGACCGAGATCCCGTTAGACATCTCGGCCGCGTCGAGTCGTGCCACCACATCGCACGCACGCTCGGGCGCCAGCGCGTCGAGCGCGCGCCCCATGCGTCCCATCCCGATCAGCGCGACCCGCACGGGTGCACCGCCTCCTGCCTCGCCGCTCACGAGGCCTGCTCGAAGAAGGCGGCGTGCAACCGCTGCATCGCCGGCACGACCTGCTCGTCGTCGATGACGAGCGTAAAGTTGATGCCGGTGGCGCTGAGTGATGCCATGTACACCGGAATCGGGCCGAGCGCGATCAGCGCGTCGGCAATCGCGCGACTGCCATCGGCAATGCCCGCCCCCACGATGGCGACGATGCCGCTCCGTCGCTCCACAGCCACGTCACCAAATGCGGCAAGATCCTGCAGAATTGCGCCAAGGTTCGTGGCGTCGTCGAGCGTCACGGAGACCGACACTTCAGACGTCGTCACGACGTCCACCGACGTGCGGTGCGTCTCGAATACTTCGAACACGCGGCGCAGAAAGCCTGGGGCCAACAGCATGCGGGACGAACGCAGCTTGACCAGCGTCGTGCTGCGCTTGCCGGCAATCGCCCGAACGGCAAGACGTGGCGCGTCAAACGCGATCATCGTCCCCTTCCCGTCCGGCTTGCGCGAGTTGAAGACGAAGACGGGAATGCCGCGCTGCACGGCCGGCGCAATCGTCGCGGGATGCAGCACCTTGGCGCCGAATGCCGCCAGTTCCGCCGCTTCATCGAAGCTGATGCGTTCGATGAGCCGCGCACCGGGAATCACGCGGGGATCGGCCGTGAGCATGCCGTCCACGTCGGTCCAGATTTCGATGGCGGTCGCCTCGATGGCCGCGCCGATCAGCGAGGCCGAATAGTCGGATCCGCCGCGACCCAGCGTGGTGGTGACGCGCCCAGGCGCCGCGCCGACAAAGCCCCCCATCACCGGGATCTTTCCCTGCTGCAGCAGCGGCAGCAGGAGTTGCTGCGAGGCGAGCGCAATCGCCTCGACGTCCGGCTCGGCGCGCGTGAAGAAGTCATTCGTCTTCATCACATCGCGCGCATCGACCCAGACCGCCGGATAGCCGCGATGACGGAACGCCGCCGCAACGATTTGGGATGACAGCAGCTCTCCAAGCGCCGCGACGGTATCGAGGGATCGTGGCGTGAGGTACCCGAGCGTCCGGAACGCTTCGGCGAGATGCGCCAACTCCTCGAAACTGGCACCAATCTCGAGCGCGAGATCGGCCGCCTCCGTCGATCCGTCGAGCAGAGCACGCACCTCCCGCAGGTGACGATCACGCAACTGCTCGACCAACTGCAACGCCGAAAGCAGCTCGCCGCCCGCGGCCTTGTGTGCGAGATCCAGCAAGACGTTCGTGGTGCCACCGAGCGCTGAGACGACCACCACCACCGGCCCACTCGCCTGCTTGCCGGCGATCACGTCTACGACGTTCGCAATGGCGGCCGCGTCGGCCACCGAGGTACCGCCAAACTTGGCAACGATCACGACGCGACCAGTCCGTCGAGCTGACCGGTGGCCACCAGCAGTTCGGCATTGAGGATCGATCCCCCGGCGGCCCCGCGCACAACGTTGTGCGCCATGGCGACGAGACGCAGGTCGAACAGGTTGTCCGCGCGTACGCGACCGATGGTCACCGCCATACCGTGGCCGGCATTCACATCACGACGCGCCTGCGGCCGATCCTGCTCGTCACGCACGATGAGCGCCGGCACCGGTGCCGAGGGCAAGCCGTGCACGGCCGCGAATCCCTTCCAGGCGCGCAATGTCATGAGTGCCTGCTCCGGCGTCGGCGCGCGTTCGAACGCGACGGACATGCAGACGGTATGGCCATGCTCGACCGCGACGCGATTGGCATGCGCACTCGTGACGATGGGCGCGGGCATGATCGTCTCGCCGTTGTACGTGCCGAGCAGTTTGACGAGCTCCGTCTCGATCTTCGGCTCTTCATCACCGATGTACGGAATGACATTTCCGAGAATATCGAGCGATGGGACCCCCGGATATCCGGCACCCGACACGGCCTGCATCGTGGTGATGAAGACCTTGGTGACACCGTACGCTTCGTGCAACGGGGCCAGCGCCATGGCGGCGACCGTCACCGCGCAGTTCGCGTTCGTGACGATGCCGCCGGGCCATCCGCGGTTCGCCCGCTGTTGCGTGAGCAGGTCGAGGTGGTCCCCGTTCACCTCGGGAATCACGAGCGGCACATCGGATTCCATCCGGTAGTTTTTCGCATTGCTGAGCACGAGCCGTCCGGCGGCCGCGAACGCCGCCTCCACCTCGCCGGCGACCGATGAGTCGAGGGCGGAAAAGACGATCGGTGCCGTCACCTGCGCTGGCGTACACGCTTTCACCTCGAGCGCCGCGACGGCCGACGGCATCGTGCCTTCCAGCCAACGGGTTGCGGTCGCGTACGATTTGCCGGCGCTGCGCTCAGAGGCGGCAACCTCGACGAGATCAAACCAAGGGTGGTTGGCGAGCAGGCGAATGAAGGCCTGTCCGACGGCACCGGTCGCGCCAAGAACGGCGACCGGCCAGCGTTTCACGGGCGTAGTCATGCAAGCAGGGTGCGGACGATACGTTCGTAAGCGCCAACCGACGCTTCGAGTTCCACCACATCGATGTATTCGAGGGGCGTATGGGCCACGTGAATCGAGCCGGGCCCAAAGAGCAACGGCGTCCCCCAGCGATGGAGCAGTGGGATGTCACTCGTGTACGCAACGGGCACCACCTCGAAGCCGTTGAGCACGTGGAAATACTGGGCGGGGATGTGCGCCCCCCAGAGTAACTCGGCGCGATTGCCGGCCCAGTCGCTGAAGGCCTGCTTCACCGGCGCAATGTCGCCGACCAGGCGGATCATGATCTCGGCTTCGGCGAGCCCCGGGACGATGTTGGCCTCGGTGCCGGCACGTAGCACCCCGATGTTGTACGTGGTCTCGCCGAGCACGGGATCAACCGGCAGGACGAGATCGCGTAACTCAGGGAGCATGTCGAGCAATGGTTCGAGCGCGCTGCTACCCAGATGGGCATACGCCGAATGCGCCTCGCGCCCGAGTACGCGCACGATCACCCGCTGGGCACCTTTGCACCCCGACGCCAGCTTGCTCTCGGTCGGCTCACCGTTCACCAGGAATTTGCTGGTGGCGGGAAGGCGATTCGCGGCAAGCGCACCAGGCGAGCCCTTCTCCTCACCCACCACAAAGAGCAGGTCGACGCGTTCCTCCCCGGCGTCGGCCAGTCGCTGGGCGGCGATCATCATCGCCGCAGCGATGCCCTTCGCATCGGACGATCCGCGACCATAAAGCCGGTTGCCCTCGAGACGAGGCGGCACGTAGGGCGGAACGGTGTCGAGGTGCGTCGACAGTGTCACACCGCCACCACGGCGGGTCGCCCAGACATTCGAGCGCCCCGGCTCGACTTCCTGGAGTGACACGTTCCAGCCGCGCGCGACCAGCCAGCGTGCGGCGAGATCCACCGCGTCGCGTTCGCGGCCGGTGGTGGATTCGACCGAGAGTAATTCGGTGGCGAGCGTGACGACGTCGGACATGTCAGAAACATACAATCGCCGCCGCTCGCCTCCTACGGCATGAACTCCGCGATCGTCTTCGAGAGCGCCAGGTCGTCGAGCGTATCGTCCCATCCCGGCGCCACCAGCGCAATCACCCGCTCGGCCCCAGAGTTGCACTCGATCGCCACGGTGTCGGCGGGGAGAACGGCGGCCGCCTCACGCTGCTCCACCGGCACTTCCGGCAATTCAAGGCAAATCCATGTGGTACCGCGTGGATCACGCACTGTTCGCATCGGGGCTCCAGGCCACTGGGAGAACTCGGTCTTCACGAAAATCTCACGCGAGCAACGACGCATGCTGCGGGTGAGCGACGACGACGTACCCGGAGCGGGACTCGAACCCGCACGCCCTTTCGAGCAGGAGATTTTAAGTCTCACGCGTCTACCGGTTTCGCCATCCGGGTGTCGCACCGTCGTCGGCCCACCATCACGCTACTCGCGTTGAACAACCGCCGCGCGCGGTTGCCCTGCGGAGCTTAGCGCGCTCCGCCATCCAACGCAAAACGGGAGCGCCAAAGCGCTCCCGTTTGCGAACCATCACGCTGCCGCACCCACGATCAGAGCGGGAAACGGGACTCGAACCCGCGACCCCAACCTTGGCAAGGTTGTGCTCTACCAACTGAGCTATTCCCGCACACGGTGGATTTTAGCAGGGTGGCCGGACCCGGACAAGCGGCGCAAGTCAATCAGGCGCGAAGTCCGAGTGCGTGTGCCGCGTACCAGACCGTGTGAGCCAGCAACCCGGCCAACGCGGCGTCGCCACCGTTGCCCATCGCCTTGCCCTCGGCATCCACGAACTCGGCGGCGATCCCGTTATCGAGTGGAGCGCGGCGGAGCCACGTGAGCACCTCCTGCGCTTCCGGACCCAAGAGGCGCGCGATCTGCGGTAACAGCGGCGACACCAATGAGTCAGGAGCGGCCCCGTCGCCTCGGAGGGCGCGCACCGAGCGACGGTACAGCGAATCATCCCGATCGAGCGCCTCGTACAGCGGTAACCACAAGAGCGAACCGACGGCATCGTCGTCCAGCGACGCATTCCCCGTGAGGTCGACCGCCACGGCCAACCGTGCCTTCTCGCCACGATCCACCGCGAAATGACGACGAATCGCGGCGCGTACGGCAGCAGGATCTTCGACGCCGGCAGCCGCCTCTTCATCGAGCGTGCGCCGGAAGACCTCCAGCGCGAGCGCTACGACCGCGTTGCCGTGCAGCGTGAATGGGTATTTGGCCGGTGCGCCCGACGGCATCACTTCGGTGGAGTACAGCGGCACCCGCTCATCCCGGCGCGCCGTTATGTCCTCGGACGCCAGATAGAGCGTGTCGGCCACGACGGGATCCCCGACGATCTGATCGTCTTCCGAATCGCGGATGTAGCGATCGGTGGCGATGGCAAACGCCGCTGGACCTTCAATACTGAAGCCGGGCTGAAACAACGTGCCGTCGATATAATGCACACCCTGTCCGGGTGCATAGCCATGCAGCTCACAGGCGCGCACGAGGAGTTCTCGCGCGAGGCCGGTGTCCGCCAACTGGACGGCCGGCAACGTCCACATCAGCGCTTCCCAATCGCGCACCGTGCACCCCATCGAATGCCATGGTGCCCGCGACCGCACGAGGTAGTAGTGGGCGTCGTCCAGCCCGCGACCGACGCCGTAAAAGTACGCGAACAGCAAATTGCGATTGACGATGCGATCCATCACATCGCTGCCGGTCGACTGTTCGAGCGCCGACAGGGCTTCGCGGGTTGCCGTCAGCAGTGCGCGCCAACCGCGGCGGCGCAGTACCGCGACCGTGGCCTGCGCGCCGTCGCGTTCCGGGCCAACAGCGATGTAGAACGCGACCTGTACCGCGCCGTTCGCCGGTGCGACGAGGGCACGCCGGATGGCGAACGGCCGCGCCTCGCGAGACGCCCCGGTCGGTGCCTCGAGTGTCGCTGGACCGTCACAACCAATCGCGATCGCGGCGAGTCCGGGAATCGCCGCGCCTTCCAGCAGCAACACGTCATCGGGACCGACGCTCACGAGATGGTCGTCGTCAAACGGGCGCGGCGTCCGTACGCGCTGCTGACGATGCCCCAGCGCCCCTTCGAGTGCGATCTCCAGCAGGATGTCGGTCGCCCCACGATTCTCAACCGCGAACGTGTACACGGCACCAGCCATATCGGCATCGCGCCCGTACGGAGCGAAGAGGGTCCCCCGAACTACCAGAGAACCAATCGTGCACGTAAACGTCGGCAACCAGCCCACGGCCCGCTCCCACGCGATGCCTTCCGCCGCGAGCACACGGACTTCGCCGTCAACGCGCAACACCGGGCCCATGAGCGGGGTACCTTGCCCCGACATGAACTCCGGCGACCCGGCGAACTCAATGGCCGCCCGCGCCCCACGATGTAACACCCCGAGCGCGTGAATGGCGCCATCGGTCGGGTTGATGCACGGCAGGGTCAGCCAGTGGTTCCCGGTGAGTTGCCAAGGGACAGAAGGAAGATGCACAGCACGCTCGCTAGATGACGGGACGAGGGGCTTCGTTGACGCCCCCTCTGATACGGGCTAATCTAGCCGGTTCGTCGCACGACGCTCCCTGACCGACGCCCGACCGCGGCGTGGGTTGGAAACGGCCTGCTTCACCCTGCACACGACCACTCGCCTTGGCCTTCTACCGACTGACGTCTGCGCCTCGTTTCGTTTTCTCGCGTCGCGCGTTCTCGCGTCACGCGCTGCTCGCTTTCAGCGGTGCACTCCTCGCGAGCGCGTCCGCCCGACCGAGCTCCCTCCATGCGCAGACCGTGGCCGGACTGGGCGATGACGCCATTCCCCTGCCGAAGGGGAGTAAACGGTTCCTGATCTCCGGGTTATGGAACGACTGGGATGCCGTGTACACGCCCGCGGCGACCGGTGGCAGCACACGGCGGCCGCTGCTTGGCGCCTTGGCCACGTCGAACGCGGGCGTCGCGATCTTCCCCCAGCTCGCTTCAACCGAGGCCGGCCTGCGTACGCTGACGGGTCAGTCGAGCTTTGCGCTCTCGCTCGGCGCGCTCGACGCCACGGGTGAGGTCCGGCAGAGCATTGCGCCACTCGGGGTCAGCCTTGGTCTCACGCGCCGCCTCTCGCTCCGGCTGCTCGTGCCATACGTGGAGTCCCGCGACGTCTCGCAGCTCCTGTTGAACCGCGTCGGCTCGACGGCGAACGTGGGCATGAACCCGGCGTACGCCGCGAGCACCGGCGTTGCGGCGCGTTCGACGAACGGCGCCCTCCTGTCGCAGCTCGATCTCGCCCGCACGCGCCTGACCGCCGAGATCACGCGGTGTGCCTCGACCACCGCGACGGGATGCGATGCCATCCGCGCGAACGTGGGGGCCGCGCAGGCGTTGCTCATTCGCGCCGGTGCCACCCGAACAGCCATCGCCGCAGTGTACGGCGATGCCAAGGCCGGCGGCGCGCCGGTGGTCCCGATCGCGAACGGGAGCGCACAGGCCGCGGTTCGCGCGACGATCGCCACCCTCCGGACAGACTTCGCGACCTTCGGGGTCACCAACATCGTCGAAGGGGCCGCACCAGCGGGCGCGAGTACCATCTACGGTCCCGGCGGCATCTCGCGCATCGTCGGCGACACCGCGTGGAAGCTGAGCTACGGTCGTGTCGGCAACACGCGTCGAGCCGGCATTGGCGACATTGATCTCACCGCATCGTATCTCCTGTTCGATAGCTTCCAGGCCGATCAGGTGCGGCGACTGCTCACACCGTCGCGTGGGGTGCGCAGCATGCTCACCGCCGGCTGGCGCTTCGGCACGGCCGGCGCCGACCGCACCGACGACCCGTTCGACGTGCCAATCGGTGACGGCGCCAACGCGCTGCTGGTGCGAAGCACCACGGACCTTGTGCTCAGCCGTTCGTTCTGGATGAGCGCGACCGCTCGTGCGGTGAAACCGCTGTCCGACGAGATCGCGGTCGCGCTGCCCCTCCGCAGCGATGCGAACGTCTTCGACACATTCGCGGTGCGCCGCGCCACGCGATCGCTCGGCACACGGGTCGAACTCGAAGTCGCGCCGCGATGGTCGTTCGGTCAGTTCTTCGGTATTTCGGCAGCGTATCTGGTGCGACGGTGGGGGGCCGATCGGTACGACGACGGCGATCCCGCCTCGAGTACACCGCTCAGAGGTGACGACGCAGTGCCGTCGCGCACGATGCATGCGGCCGCCTTCGGCGCGAGCTTCTCGACGCTGGCGAGCTACATGCGCGGCCGCTCCCGCTTCCCGGCCGAAGTCATCTACTCACACACGATTCCGGTCGCCGGATCCGGCGGGACGACCCCCGCGTCGACGAGCGACCGACTTGAACTACGCGTCTATACTGGCTTCCCCCGACGCTGACGCGCCGGGGCCACGTCCGCCGTTTCGCTGTCCTCATCCTCACCGCGCGCCAGGAGTTCGCGTGCATGCGCTCGGCTGACCTCGCGGTCAGCGTCGCCGCCGAGCATGCGCGCGATCTCGATCACCCGCGGCTCGTCGCGTACGACCATCGTGTCCGCCGTGGTCACGGTACCGATGGCACTCTTCCGCACTACGACGTGGTGATGCGCGCGGGCCGCGATCTGCGCGAGATGTGAGATCGCGAGCACCTGATGATGCCTGGCCACGCGGCGCATGAGCGCGCCCACCTGCCACGCGACGGCGCCGCCAATGCCCGCATCCACTTCGTCGAACACGAGCGTCGGCACCTGCTGCAGGCGCGCGAGCACCGTGCTGAGCGCCAACATGACGCGCGCGAGTTCACCACCCGAGGCCAAACGACCGAGTGGACGCAGATCACTGCCAGTATTGAGCGCGGCCACGAACGTCACCTGCTCCGCGCCGAACGCCCCGATGTGCTCGACCGGCGACAGCACGACCTGCAAGCGCCCTTCCGGCATGCCCAGCTCCGGCAGCAATTGCGTGACCGCGTGGGCGAGCTGCTGTGCTCCAGACTGCCGACGGCGCGTCAGCTCGGCTGCCGCCTCGACGAGCGCCTCCTCCGCCGCGGCCCGTGCGTCCGCGATGGCCGCCAGATCCAGCGTGCCCCCGTCGACGAGATCGAGTTCAGTACGTGCGCGCGCTCCGGTATCAATCACTTCTTGCAACGTGGGGCCATGCTTGCGCATGAGGGAGAGCAGTTGATCGCGACGCCGCTCCAACGTGCGCAAGCGCGTCGGATCCGCTTCGATCGACTCCGCATACGTCTCAAGCTCGCGCACCAGTTCATCCAGCGCGTACACCGCGGCATCGAAGCCGACCTGCCAGCGCCCGGCATCAGGATCGATGCGCTCGAGTGACACGAGCGTGCGCCGCACACTGGCGAGACGCGTCAGCGCAGCGCGCTCATCACCGGAGACCGCCGTGGCGGCCTGTGCGGCCAGCGTCTGTAACTCCTCGGCATGCGACAAGCGACGGATCTCACCATCGAGCGTTTCATCCTCGCCGACGACCGGATTGGCGTCATCGATTTCGCGCGCCACGAAGCGCAGATAGTCCGCGCGCTTCGCCGCCTCCTGACGGCGCACCTCAAGCTCGCGCTCACGGCTACGCAGCGCACCGAGCTGCACGCAGGCATCGGCGACGCGCGCCCGCACGTCGAGCGCGCCCGTGAACGCGTCGAGGACATCGCGCTGATGTTCGGGATCGACCAGTTGGCGCGAATCATGCTGCCCGAGCACGCTCACCAAGCGCGATCCGACCTCGGCCAAGACGGCGGCGGTGACCGGAGATCCATTGATCCACGCCCGAGAGCGTCCGTTACTGCCGATCTCGCGCTTGAGGACCAACGTCTCCTCGTCGGCGTCGATGCCGCGCTCATCGAGCATCGTGCGCAATCCCGGCATGGAGCCCGGCTCGAACACGCCCTCGACCGTCGCTCTGTCGGCCCCGCTGCGTACGCGGTCGGTGGCCGCCCGCTCACCCAGCAGCATGCCCAGCGCGCCAACGATGAGTGACTTGCCGGCGCCGGTTTCGCCCGTCAGCACGTTGAGCCCCGCGCCAAGGGGCAAGGCGACCGTATCGATGACAGCCACGTTGCGAATGCGGAGCTCGACGAGCATGCGCTACCTCCTCAAATCGTCTCGCCGTCGCGCTCGGACAGCCCACCCCACCCGAGCTTCCGGCGCAATCGCGTAAAGAACGTGGTGCCCGGAAAGCGCACGATCTGCACCGCGTGTCGCGCCCGGCGAACCACCAACGTCTCGCCACCGGTGAAAGTAGTCCCGACCTGACCGTCGATCGTCACCAAAAGTTCTTCAGGCCCATCCTCCGCACGCACTTTGACTTCGACCTGCGGCGGCAGCACCAGCGGGCGCATGGCGAGCGTGTGCGGCGAGACGGGCGTGAGCACAATGCTCTCCACCGTCGGCACCACAATCGGGCCACCCGCGGACAGCGAGTACCCCGTCGAGCCGGTCGGCGTGGACACGACCAGTCCATCGGCCGAGTACGACCCGATGGCTTCATCGTCCACGAACACGGTGAATTTCACCAGGCGCGCGAAGCCACCCTTATGCAAGACGACATCATTCAGCGAGAGCCAGCTGCACCGTTCGACACCATCGCGATTGAGGGCACAGGACTCGAGCGCCATGCGCGGCTCGGACACGAAGTCCCCCGCCGCAAAGCGGCGCACACCGGCCTCGAACTCCTCACCGCTGCACGCCGTCAGGAATCCAAGATGGCCGAGATTGATGCCGAGAATCGGCACGGTGCGCCCGTTGAGAAAGCGGGCACCGCGCAGCAGTGTCCCGTCTCCGCCAAGCGTAAACAACGCATCGACCTGTTCCGGCGTCTCGAGCTGCCCGCCCTGCTCCGCGATCTCCCAGAGATCCTTTTCAAACAGTAACGTAAGTCCGAGCGCGGGCGCGATGTCGAGCAGCGTGCCAAGGATCGCGGGCAGTCCCACATACCCCTTATGGCCGATGACGCCGACGCGCATCAACCGGCGAGTGCTTCAGACGCGCGCAACGCACGCACGCGATCCGCGATTCCGCCCGGGTCGAGCCCGAGCGACGACAGTTGCTTCTTGCGCGGTGCCGAATAGATGATGCGATCCGGCACACCGTGCACCGACGTGCGCACCGTGGGTGCCTGCTGGTGAATCACCGTGCTGATAAACGCCCCGAACCCGTTGACGACGGTCCCCTCTTCGACGGTGAGCACGTGCGTGTGGCTGGCGAGAATCGCGTTCAGCGTGACCTCGTCGTACGGCTTCATGTATCGACAGTTCACCACCGTAACGTCCATGCCGTCGGCCGCGAGCAGGTCGGCGGCCGCCAGCGCTGGATTCACCATGGTGCCGACGGCGAGAATGGCAACATCGCGGCCGCGACGCAGGACTTCCCAGGACGCATACGGCGTCGCGGCAATCTGCGACATTGCGCCGGGAATGTCTGGCGACGCATCACGCGGATAACGGAAACAGAACGGCCCGTCGGTGTGCTCCACGGCCGCACGCAACAGGCCGAGCATCTCCGCGCCGTCCTTGGGCGCCGCCACCGTCATGCCAGGGACGGTGAGCATGTACGCGATATCGTACAGTCCCATGTGCGTTTCGCCATCCTCCCCCACCAGACCGGCGCGGTCCATCGCGAACACAACGGGGAGCTTCTGCAGCGCCGCATCGTGAATGATGTTGTCGTAGGCACGCTGGAGGAACGTAGAATAGATCGTCACGATGGGCCGCACCCCGCGTGTGGCCAGTCCCGAGGCGAACGTAACACCATGTCCCTCGGCGATCCCGACGTCGAAAAACCGCTCGGGGAATGCCGTGGCGAACGGCACCGTGCCCGTACCGGTCGGCATGGCGGCCGTGATCACGGCGATGTCCTTGCGCTCCGCACCGAGTTCGGCGAGCCCCTTGCCGTACACCGCGGTGTACGCGGGATTCGCCGTGGAAACCGCCAGCTGCTTACCGGTGGCCGGATCGTGTCCAGGAGGAAGGGCATGCCACTTCTCGCCGTGATCGCCGGCGGGAAACCCCTTGCCCTTCTTCGTAATCACATGCACCAAGCGCGGCGTATTCATCGCGCGGACCGCCGTGAACGTCTCGAGCAACGCATCGAGATCGTGTCCGTCGATCGGACCGAAGTAGCGGAAGCCGAGTTCTTCGAAGAGCACACCGGGCGTGAGCAGCGACTTCATGCTCTCTTCCCACTTCCGCACGAGGGTGCTCACACCGGCGAAGGGCGCCGGGGCATTGTCCACCAGATCCCCGATGCGTGAGCGCAACCGGTTGTACAGCGGGTTGCGCTGAATGCTCGTGAGATACTTGTGCATCGCACCGACGTTCGGCGCGATCGACATCTCGTTGTCGTTCAGCACGACAATGATGTCCCGATCCGAATGCCCGGCGTTGTTGAGGCCCTCGTACGCGAGACCGGAGCCCAACGAACCGTCACCGATGATGGCGGCCACCTTGAACTGCTCACCGAGAACGTCGCGTCCGGCCGCCATACCGAGCGCGGCAGAAATCGCCGTCGCAGCATGTCCCGCGCCGAACGTATCGTATTCGCTCTCGGTCCGCTTGAGAAAGCCCGACAATCCGCTTTCCTGTCGCAGTGACTCCATCTCCGAATTCCGTCCCGTCAGCAGCTTATGCGGATAGGCCTGGTGGCCGACGTCCCACACCAGCTGGTCCGTCGGCGTTTCAAAGACCGTATGCAGCGCGATGGTCAGCTCGACCACGCCAAGCCCAGCGCCGATGTGGCCACCGGTGCGAGAGCAGACGTCGATCAGGCGCTCGCGCATGTCCTGCGCGAGCGTGCGGAGCTGATCGCGCGACAGACCACGGAGATCCGCGGGTGAATTGATGCCTTCGAGAATGGACATGACGGAGTCAGGATGTGCGTCGCGGGAGACGTTCGCGGCGGTCAGGTACGGCGGTCAGGTACGGCGAATTTCGGCACGGGCGTAAAGCGGACGTCGGGAGCAGTGCGCCCGCCTACGACCGCCGTTCAACGATATAGCGGGCCAACTGGTCGAGCGTCGGCGTCAGCAGCCCTTCGCCGGCCAGCGCCCGGCATCCTTCTTCGACCAACGCGACCGCGCGCTCAATCGCTCCATCCACGCCCAAGAGGGCGGGATAGGTGCTCTTATGCAGCGCGATGTCGCGACCAGCCGTCTTCCCCAACTGATCCGTCGTCGCTGTGATGTCCAGAACATCGTCGGCGATCTGGAAAGCGAGACCGATCGAGGCGCCATAGCGCGCGAGGGCGAGACGGCGCGACGCCGGAGCCAGTGCGGCCCGAGCCCCGAGGGTGACGGAGGCCATGATCAACGCCCCCGTTTTGAGCCGGTGGACCCGCTCTAACGCCTCAAGGGTAAGGTGCACCCCTTCCGCCTCAAGATCGAGCAACTGCCCGCCAATCATCCCGCCGGCACCCGACGCATCCATCAGATCGCGCACAATGTCACCGGCGACCGCGTCGGACAGTCCCATCGCCTTCGCGGCGTGCCACGCGCTTCGTGCCGCCATCGGAACCATCGCCAGTCCGGCAGCAGTCGCCACCGGGACGCCGTACACCCGGTGCACCGTGGGACGCCCGCGCCGGACGTCATCGTCATCCATACACGGCAGATCATCGTGTACCAGCGAATACGCGTGTACGACCTCGACCGAGGCGGCAAGGTCTCTCGCATCGCCGGTGCCGCCGCAGGCGCGATAGGCCTCCAGCAGCAGAATGGCGCGCAGGCGCTTCCCTTCCCCGAGGAGCGAGTAGCGGATGGCCTCCGCCGTCAGCGGCGCGATGTCGCCGAGCCAGCGGGCGCAAAACACGTCGAGGGCCTGCTGCACCGCCGCGCGCTCGGCGGCGAACGACGGGGCGGACGTTTCGGTACTGGTTCCGACTGACGTCATCAGTTCACCCACCGAGCTCGACGACAGAGAATGAGCCATCGGCGGCCTCGACGAGCTGCTGTACCCGCGCATCGACCGTCTTGAGCGCCGCACCGGCCGACCGCAGATGGCTGATGCCTTCCTCGAACAGGCGCAAGGCCTGTTCGAGATCGACGTCGTTGCGCTCGAGCTCGCGCACGATCTCCTCTAAGCGGGTCAGTGACTGTTCGAAGCTCATACGCCCTCCTCAGATGGAAATCCTGGAATCGACTCGGGAAGCGGACGCCCCTCGCCAGCGATCGCGGCCACAATCCCGTCCCGGAGCCACAGATCGAACGGGGCACCGGATACGAACTGATCCCGCCCGATCAAAGTAGCGCCCTCGGGCGTTCGCGCCACCGCAAACCCTCGCGCCAGTGTGCTCAAGGGCGAGAGGGCGTGCAGCTGGCCGGCCAGTGACTCCACCCGGGCGCGACGACGCTCCACGATTCGCGTGGCGGCAAGCCCGAGGCGCTTCTGCACCTGCGAGAGCGAGGCGACGGCGCGGTCCTCACGACGACGGGCCGCTGCGGCCAGGCGACTGCCGAGCGACTCGACCCGAGCGATCACCTCGCGACGTGATGGGACCGCCAATTCGGCCGCCGCCGACGGTGTCGCCGCCCGTACGTCTGCGACCAGATCACAGATCGTCACGTCGACCTCGTGGCCGACGGCTGAGATCGTGGGCATGGGACAGGCCGCGAGCGCCCTCGCCACCCGCTCGTCATTGAAGGCCCACAGATCTTCACGTGCCCCACCACCGCGACCGATGATCAGCACGTCGGCGTCCTGCCACCGGCTCACGCGTTCAATCGCCGACACCAGCGACTCCGGCGCGCCCTCACCCTGCACTTTGGCGGCGACGATCACGATCTCCACGTCGGCACTGCGGGCCCGCGCCACGGTGATAATGTCGTGCATGGCCGCGCCATCGGGGCTCGTGATCACGGCAATCCGACGCGGAAACGCCGGAAGCGCCCGCTTGCGGGCCGGATCGAGCAACCCATCCTTCTCGAGACTGAGCCGCGTGCGTTCGAGCGCCTTGCGCCACAGGCCATCGCCTTCCGCTTCGAGCGTGCGCACGGAAAACTGGAGATCACCGCGCACCGGCCAGACGGTCATCTGGCCGTAGGCCAGTACTTGCATCCCGTCGTCGGGCGGGGCCGGAATACGCTTGGCGGCGGTACTCCAGATCACGCACTTCACCTGGGCCTCGGCGTCCCGCAGCGCGAAGTACCAATGCCCGTTCCGGTGCGCCTTGAAATCACTGACCTCACCACGCACCCACAATGGCGGAAACGCGCCTTCGATCAGATCCTTGGCGGCGCTGGTGAGCGTGTGCACGGCAATCGCCGACTCCGGCGCACTGCCGGGCGCCTCGTCGGACGGCACCGGCGGCCCGTAGCTGTGATATCCGCTGGAACGGCGTCCGGCCACGCGACTCAGCTCACCGTGCGTTGAGCCGCACGCACGGTATTGCGCAACAACATCGCGATCGTCATCGGTCCAACGCCGCCGGGCACCGGCGTGATCCGTGACGCGACCTCCACCGCGCTCGCGAAATGCACGTCACCGCAGAGCCGACTCCCGTTGGCGCGCGTGGCATCGGGCACGCTGTTCATACCGACATCGATCACCACCGCGCCGGGCTTGATCATGTCGCCCGTGATCATTTCCGCACGCCCCGCCGCGACAATCAGGATATCGGCCCGACGCGTGTGCGATGCCAGGTCCTTCGTCCGGCTGTGACAGATCGTCACCGTCGCGTCGCCGCCGGCCCGCGCCTGCACGAGCAACGCCGCCATCGGCTTACCGACGATGTTGCTGCGACCGACCACCACCACTTCCGCCCCACGTGTGTCCACGCCGCTGCGCAACAGCAATTCGATCACACCCGCCGGCGTACACGACACGAAGCCATCGGTATGCCCGATCAGCAGCTTGCCGACATTCTCCGGATGGAACCCATCGACATCCTTGTCAGACCGAATGTGCCGGATCACCGTGTCGGGATCGATGTGTGTGGGCAGCGGCATTTGCACCAGAATCCCGTGCACCGCCGGGTTACCGTTCAGCTGCTCGATGAGCGTTAGCAACGCCGCCTGTGTCGTATCGGCCGGCAGACGAATCGTTCCGCCCGTCATGCCCGCTTCGCGAGACGCCTTTTCCTTGGCACCCACATAGGTCGCGCTGGCGATGTCCTCACCGACGAGGACCACCATCAGTCCAGGCACAACGCCACGCGCCCGCAGCGCGGCGACCTCGCGTGCGACGTCCGCCCGCACATCGGCCGCGATGGCCTTCCCGTCGATCAGCTCAGCGCGCAAAGTCCACCGCCCGGCTCTCGCGAATGACCACCACCTTGATCTGCCCCGGATACTGCAATTCGGACTCGATGCGACGCGCGATCTCTTCCGACAGTGCCGTCATGCGCGTGTCGTCCACCTGTTCCGGCGTCACCACCACGCGGATCTCCCGGCCCGCTTGGATGGCAAAGACCCGCTCTACGCCGCGATAGCTCGACGCGATCTTTTCCAGACCCTCGAGCCGCTTGACGTAGGTCTCGAACGCCTCGCGGCGCGCTCCCGGACGCGACCCGGAAATGCTATCACCGGCCTGCACGAGGACCGACACCTCACTCTCGTGCGGTACGTCATCATGGTGGGCCGCGATGCAGTTCACCACCAGCGGATTCTCACCGTACTTCGTGGCGACCTCGACCCCGAGTTGCACGTGCGTCCCTTCATGCTCGTGCGTGAGCACCTTCCCGATATCGTGCAGCAGCGCCCCACGTTTCGCGAGCGCGACATCGAGCCCCAGTTCGGCCGCCATCATGCCGGCCAACCATGCCACTTCCTTTGAATGCGCGAGGATGTTCTGCCCATAACTGGTACGCCATTTCATGCGCCCGATCAGCTTGATGAGCTCGGGATGCAACCCGGCCACCCCGACGTCATACGCGGCCTGCTCGCCAGTCTCGACAATCGCGACTTCGACTTCTTTCCTGGCTTTCGCGACCACTTCCTCGATGCGCCCCGGATGGATGCGGCCATCGCTTACGAGCTTCTCGAGGGCGAGGCGTGCCGTTTCTCGACGGACGGGATCGAAACAGGAGACGACCACGGTGTCTGGCGTGTCGTCGATAATCACGTCGACCCCGGTGGCCAGTTCGAAGGCGCGGATGTTCCGCCCCTCGCGGCCGATGATGCGCCCCTTCATCTCGTCATTCGGGAGCGACACGGCTGACACAGTGATCTCGGCGGTCGTTTCGGCCGCCACGCGCTGCACAGCGAGCGCGACGATCTTCTTCGCCTCCCGATCGGCATTGCGCTTGGCCGACTCCCGAATCTCGCGCAAACGACTGGCGGCATCAGCCAGCGCTTCATCTTCCAGACGACGAATGAGCTCGGCCTTCGCCTGATCGGCGCTCAGACCGGCCAACTGTTCGAGCTTACGCCGTTCGTCAGCGATGAGCTTATCGAGCTCCTGCTCTTTGGACGTCGCCACCGACTCGCGTCGCCCCACGTCGGATCCGCGCCGCTGCACTTCCTGCTCGCGGCTCTCGAGCGACTCACGGGCGCGATCAAGCTGCGCCTCCCGTTCGAGGACCCGCTTCTCTTCACGTTCAAGCTCGACCCGGCGCAGACGCATGTCCTGCTCATGCGACTCACGGAGCTGGAGCACCTCCTCCTTGCCTGCGACGATGGCGCTCCGTCGCAGCGTCTCCGCCTCACGCTGCGCCTCATTCAGCACGCGCACCGCGCCTTCCTCGGCGGCGACGAGCGCCCGCTGTTGCTCAGCGGTCTCCACCTTACGCCACGACTGTCGTCCGACCACGAACGCGACGACAGCCGCGATAAACCCAAGGGCGCCAACTAGCGCCGCTGCGGGAATCTCGCCCATGAGGATCTATGCTCCACCGCGCCTACGCGCGGGTTCTTGATCGTTATTCCAGCAGATCTATCGTGCGCACGGGACGGGCGACTGTCACGATGCGCCGCGGCCGGCGGAGAGGGAGCGACCTCCGCTGCCGCGGCACAGGGGTGCGCGCGTACCGTTGACTCTCAGAACGTACGGACGCGTCGGGAGGCCCGCAACGGGGAGGCCCGTCAGCCGCCCTCCCGCCCCCTTTCTGCGGACGAGTCGCCACTCAGAGCGAATGGCCGTCGTCGACCCGCATCGCCGGCGGCAGGAGCGGACGAATGTCGGCAGCGAGGTGTCGCATGTCGGTCGTGAGCGTTTCCACGGCGGATCGTTCACGGAACAGTTCGTCCGTGATCTGCAGTGCCGCCAGGATGGCCGCCTTCTGCGTTTCCATCGTCGAGCCGCCGCCCATGATCGCTCGGATCGTCCGGTCGACGTGTTCGGCCACGGCTTTAGTGTGCTCTGGGGACGCCTCGGTGCGTAGGGTGTAGTCCTCGCCAATAATTCGGACTTTGACCACCAGCTTATTGTCGATCACCGTTCCGCTCCCTGCCCGATTTGCTGCCGGAGAAAGCGCGCCCGCTCGCCAAGTTGTCTCGTTTTCTCCCCCGCCTCGGAGAGGCGAGACCGCAACCGCTCATTCTCGCGCGCCAGTTCGCTGTCGACCGCCTGCGGCGTGGCGGCCTCTGCCGCTGCGGAGAACGCTGACTGAACGCGAACGACCTCCGCTCGAGCGAGCTCGGCTTTGGCCTCCAGCTCGCGAACCTTTGCTTCGAGCAGGGCCCGCGCCTGGGCCGAACGCAGCCCGTCGGCCCGGACTTCGATCAACGTGCCGTCACGCTCGGCCACCAACTGCTCGAGTTCACGGGTGCGCGACTCGGCGGCCAGCGCCCGACGTCGGTACCCCGACAGCTGGTCGCTGAGGTTTCGAACGAGCGTATCGAGCTCGCGAAACGCGATCGTATCAGGACGCACGTGGACGGATACCGAGTTCCTGGTCGAGGAGATCCAGCAGGCGGGCGCGCCGACCTTCGATTTCCTTGTCCCGCAGCGTGCGCTCGGGATGACGGAACGTCAACCGCCATCCGAGACTCCGATGCGCGTCCGGCACACCCGCACCGCGGAATTCATCGAACAGGCTCACCTGCTCCAGGAGGTCACCACCGGCGCGGCGCAGCGCCTGCTCCACCGTCGCGGAGGCGACGCCGTCCGGCACCAGCAACGCCAGATCGATCTCAGCGGCTGGTGTCGTCGGGAGAGCCGTGAAGCGAATGACCGCCGACCCAGGCGATTCCCGCCCGATCGCGGCCGTCTCGTGGCCATTGGACCGCGGGGCTGCCACATCGGCCGAGGGCATGACGCCGAGTGTCACCTCGACGCCGAATGCCTGGCTGGCCCACACCGGACGGTCGAGCGCGACCACCTCCACCCGACCGACCTCGCCCACTTCGCTGACAGACAGCACCCAAATTGCTGGAGCCAATCCAGCCGCCACGGTGGCGACCCGGCCCGGGAACGCCGCCGCCAGCACGCGCACCGCGATCTCCTTCGCATCCCACAGGTCGAACGCCGGCGGCTGTGGCTCCGTGAAATGCGGCGGACGACGGCTGCCCATGATCAGGGCCCCCACACGGACCTCCTCACGCGGTAAGCGGTCCGACGCCCCCAGGAACACGTTGCCGACTTCGAAGAGCCGCAAGTTGCCCTGCATGCGCGTCAGATTGTACTCCGCCCGACGGGCCAGCGTATCGAGGATCGAGGCACGCAGGAACGGCTCGTCCTCCGCCAGCGGATTGCGCACGCGCGGTGTGTGCTCGTCGCCAGTGCTGGTAAACGGCATTGGCCGCGTTTCGGCGAGTCCCATGCCCACCAGCAGATCGCGCACCCGACGACCGGCGAGGTGCAGCGGATGATCCGGCGCGTTTCCCGGCCGGAACGCCCGCAGCTCATCAGGCAAGCTGTCGAAGCCGACCAGTCGCGCGACCTCTTCGATCAGATCCACTTCGAGGAGCAGGTCATGTCTCCACGTCGGTGGCGTGACCAGTAACCCGTGCGCGTCTTCGACGATCATGCAGCCGAGCGACTCCAGACGGTGACGAATCTCCGACGGTGCAACGACGACACCGAGCACGCGCGCCAGTCGTGACGGACGCACCGTCACCGCATGGCGCGCAGCCGTCGGCTCGGCCACGTCGATGAATTCGACGACCTGACCACCGGCAACCTGCACGATCAGTGCCGCCGCGGTGCGGGCCACGTCGAGCGTGTTGCCCCCGTCGATACCTCGCTCATAACGATACGACGCGTCGGTCGACAGATTCACGGCGCGACGCACGCGACGCACGAAGCGCGGTGCAAACTGCGCCACCTCCAGCAGCACCTCGGTGGTCGACGCGGTGACTTCGCTGTCGAGTCCACCCATCACTCCGGCCAGCGCGACGGGACGTTCCCCGTCGCAGATCACCGTGGTACCAACCGCTATCGCGCGCGTGGTGCCGTCGAGGGTCACAATCACTTCACCATCGATCGTTGGCCGCACCACGATGGACTTGCCAGACAACTTGGCGAGATCGAACGCATGTACCGGCTGCCCGAGGCCGTGCAGCACATAGTTGGTCGCATCGACCACGTTGCTGATGCTGCGCTGTCCGATGCTCTCAAGACGCACGCGAAGCCAATCGGGACTCGGGCCGACCTGCACACCGGTAATCACCGCCGCGACGTACCGCGGGCAGCTCACCGTATCGTCGACACGCACCGTCGCATACGCACCGGCAGCACTCGACGGCGCACTGTGCACCGGCACATTCGGTGCCGCCGGCACGATCTCCGCGGGCCGCTCGGACATCGGCACGCCAAGTACGGCCGCGATTTCACGTGCCACCCCCACGTGCGACAACAGGTCGGGCCGATTCGGCAACACGTCGAGATCCAATCGCGCATCGGCGATCGGCAGCACGTCGAGGAGTGGAGTGCCGGGTACTACGTCGGTGTCAAGCGCGAGGATGCCGTCGTGCTCCTGACCGAGCCCCAGCTCACGCGAGGAGCAGAGCATGCCGTTGCTCGTCTCCCCGCGGATCTTCCGCTTCTCAATCTTGAGGCCGCCGGGCATGATGGTGCCGGTGCGCGCGAACGGATACTTGGTGCCCGCGACGACATTGGGCGCGCCGCAAACCACGTCGAGCAGCGTGCCGCTACCGTCATCCACCTTGGTCACCCAGAGATGATCGGAGTTGGGATGTCGCCCCGCTTCGACGACCTGCGCCACGACGAACGATGCGAGCTCGGTCCCGAGCCGTTCTATGTTGTCGAGCGTGACGCAGTGGCGACTCAGCGCATCACCGATCTCCTGTGCGGTGCGCGTATGCGGCACAAACTGCTTGAGCCATTCATGAGAAACGATCATCGCGCGAACTGCTCCAGGAAACGGACATCGGAATCATACAGGACGCGGATGTCGCTGATGTCGTAGCGCGACATCGCGATGCGCGCCGGCCCCATGCCAAACGCCCACCCGGTGAATTTCTCGCTATCGAGACCGGCATCCTCGAGCACGTGCGGATGCACCATACCGCATCCGAGAATTTCAACCCAGCGCAGTCCCTTGCCGTCGTTCAGGTCGACTTCGACATCCATCTGCGCACCGGGTTCGACGAACGGGAAGTACGAGGGCCCGAAACGCACGCGACGCGAGGCACCGTAGAAGCGCCGCGCGAACTGCGCGAGGGTCGCCTTGAGATCGACGAACGAAATGCCTTCGTCCACCGCCAGGCCCTCGAGCTGCATGAACGCCGGGGCATGCGTCGCGTCGAAGAAGTCGCGGCGATAGACCTGCCCTGGCGCGAGCACGCGGACGGGCGGCTTGTACTGTTGCAGCGTGCGCACCTGGACCGGCGAGGTATGCGTACGCAAGAGGGTATCCTGGCCGAGGTACAACGTGTCATGCAACTCCATCGCCGGATGATCCGGGGGGAAGTTGAGTGCACCGAAGTTGTACCACTCCGTTTCGGCTTCCGGCCCGAGCGCGATCGTGAATCCGAGCTCGCGGAAGATCTCACAGATCTCATCAATCACGAGCGTGACCGGGTGCAACGATCCGCGCCACGCACCACGCGCCGGCATCGTCGCATCGACGGTCGAGGCCGCCGTGGCCGAGGCCTGTCGAGCCGCAAAGCCATCCAATGCGTCCTGGATGCCCTGCTTGAGCGTGTTGAACGCGGTGCCCGCCGCACGGCGATCGTCGGCCGGCAGCGCACGGAGGGCGCCCTGCAGTGCCGCGAGGCGGTCATCCTTGAGGGCATTGAGCTGGCCCTTCGCGACATCGAGCCGCGTGTCGGGTTCGAGCCCGTCAAGCAATACGCGCGCGTTGTGCGCGAGGGCATTCGCCTGGGCGAGATACTCGGAAAGTTGCACGAGACGAAATCGGAAATCGGGGGATCGCGACGGATGGCGGAGCGGGGCCGCCGCGGATGCACGAAGGGCCGGCATCGATTGATGCCGGCCCTACAACTTAACCATGAACGGCACGGCCGCTCATGCCCGGCTGCACGTGGCCGTTCGGCCGCGACCGTTAGGCGGCGACCGTCTTGGCGGCTACCGTCTTGGCGTCGATCGCCTTGCGCACCTGCTCGGCGATGAGCGCAAACGCTTCCGGCTCGCGCACGGCGAGGTCGGCGAGAACCTTCCGGTCGATCTCGATACCAGCGGCGTGGAGGCCGTTGATGAACACGCTGTAGGACATGTCGTGCATGCGCGCCGCGGCGTTGATACGCACGATCCAGAGGCGACGGAAGTCGCGCTTCTTGTTCTTGCGGTCGCGGTACGCATAGCGCCAACCACGCTCCACGGTTTCCTTGGCGGCCTTCCAGAGCTTGGACCGGCCACCAAAGGCACCCTTGGCGTGCTTCAGGATCTGTTTCTTCCGCTTGAGGCGGACGACGTTTGATTTTACGCGGGGCATAGTAGGTCCTCAGGCCAGGATAAGACGCTTGATACGCTTTGCTTCGCCGTTGGTCTCGACGATGGTCGGGCGGCGGAGATTGCGCTTACGCTTCGACGTCTTCTTGGTCAGGATGTGGCTCTTGTAGGCCTTCAGACGCCGCACCTTCCCCGATCCCGTTACGGTGAAGCGCTTCTTGGCGCCGCTATGGGTCTTCATCTTCGGCATATTCTGCTCACGGCTACGGTCAACCGCTCCGATGCGGAAGCGGCCCTGCATGCGATCACGCGCTGCTTACTTCGGCGCGAGAATCATCGTCATCGATTTACCTTCCATGGACGGCGCGCTCTCGATCTTGGCGAGATCGGTGAGTTCCTGAGCCACCCGATCGACCACCTGCCTGCCAAGCTCAGGATGGGCGATCTGTCGGCCGCGGAACATGAGCGTCACCTTCACCTTGTTGCCTTCCTCGAGGAATCGCCGCGCGTGGCGGGTCTTCGTCTCGAAGTCGTGATCATCGATGCCCGGTCGGTACTTGACCTCTTTCAGATGAATCACATGCTGCTTCTTCTTCGCGATGCGCGCCTGCTTAGCCTGCTCGAACTTGAACTTCCCGAAGTCCATAATGCGGACCACGGGCGGCCGAGCAGCGGCCGCCACTTCGACGAGATCCAGCCCCTGCTCGACTGCTTGGGCGAGCGCCACGTCGACTTCCATGATACCGAGCTGACTTCCGTCGGCGCCGATCACGCGAACCGGACTGATGCGGATCTGTCGGTTCACCCGTGGCGGACGCTTCGTCGAATCCTGAATAGGCCGTGCTCCAGAAGAAGAAACAGAAAACGCGGACCCCTGGAGGAGTCCGCGTCGCGCACCACGTAGGCCCCAATCTGCACCCACCACGGGCGAGAACGAGAGACACGGTGTCGATCGACTCCAGCAGCACACCTCCGCAGCACAGAGGCTGGCGAGAGGGCCGAAGGGTGGGACCGGCGTCGCTGCCGGCCCGCTTCTCAATTGTGAACGCGGCGTTGATGCCGCACTCGGAGCTGCGGCATGACAACCGCCGCAGCGATAACCTTAGAAACGTAGACGGCTGGGGCGCAACGTCAAGGGGCACCACCAGTTCCGCGCGAGATTCACTCCGCCAGTCGGTAGCTCTTCCCATCATGCATGACCCGGCCAAAGCCCACTGCGGCGTCATGTTCAAAAATCAGCAGCCAGTCGTCGCGGAGGGCGTCGGCCAGCAACGCCCGCTTCGATTCCAGCGTCACGAGCGGTTCCACGTCGTATCCCATGATCCACGGGAGTGGCAGATGGTGCGACGTGGGGACGACATCGCCCAAAAAGCACGCCGTCTCGCCGCCCGACTGCAGGAGTACGCTTTGGTGATACGGCGTATGACCGGGCGTCAGTCGAACGGAGATGCCCGGTACGATCTCCCGGTCGCCGGTGATGAAGTCGAACCGGTCAGCCGCCACGATCGAGCCCCAGTTCGCTGGGAAGTAGCTGGCGGCGGTCCGCTCGTTCGGATGCTCGGCGTACGCCCGCTCACCCGCCTGCACAACGAAGCGCGCCTTCGGGAACGCGGAGTGCACTTCGCCGGCCGGGTTCCGCCAGGTGTTGCCACCGGCATGATCGAAATGGAGGTGCGTATTGATGACGAGACGCACGTCGCCGGGCGAAAAGCCCGCCGCCCGGATCCCATCCTCGAGCGCAGTACGCCCCTCGTCGCCGTCATTCTCCACGCCGTAGATCTCGTGGAACTTCGGATTCTCCTTGTTGCCGAGTCCCGTGTCGATCAGCACGAGCCCGTCATCATGTTCGACAAGCAAACAGCGCATCCCGAGCGGAATGCGGTTCTTTCCGTCGGCCGCGAGGCGACGCTCCCACAGGGTCTTGGGGACCACGCCAAACATGGCGCCGCCGTCGAGCTGCTGCCCGCCGGCTTGAATGGCATGGATGCGCCACCGGCCCAACATTCGGGTGTCAAGCAACGGATGCGGGAAACTCACGCGATATAGTCCTCGGAAGCGGGAAGCGGGAATGCGCGGCGGCGGCGATCGCTCGCCGTCAGCCGTCGTTTCGCCGTTGGCGCGGCCAGCAGTCTCTCGAGAGCAGGCCACGAACGAACGCCCTCGTCTTCCGCGATACGCAGCATGCGAACGAGCGCCTGAGCAGTGGCGACGGCGTCGCCCTCGGCACGGTGGCGCGCCGCGATCTCAATGCCGAAGTATCGCGTGACGTGGTCGAGTGATTTGCGTGGTAGCGCGGGCAGCAGCACCCGCGCCAAGCGCACGGTACAGAGCTTCGGGCCGGCTAGCACATGACCGAAACCGCGATCGAGTTCGTGGCCGACGAAACGCCAGTCGAATGCCGCGTTGTGGGCGGTGAACACCTGTCCCGCGAGACGATCGACCACCGTGGGCGCGATGTCCCGGAACGTGGGCTGGTCGCGCACCATCTCCCACGAGATCTGCGTCAGCTGGGTGATGTACGGCGGGATTGGACGCTGCGGATTGACCAGCTGCGCGTAGACGTCGACCACGTCACCGCCCCGCACATGTGCGATCGCGATCTCGGTGATCCGGTCGCCGGCCCCGGGGCTCGTGCCAGTCGTTTCGACGTCGACCACGGCAAAGTTCACGTCGCGGAGTGAGCCCGACGGCGCTCCGTCGGACCAGTCGTCGCGGCGATCGACGACGACCGATGCGCCGGTACCCCCAGAGGGGATCGCGGCCAGCGCCCAGTGGCCGCTGGGCAATCGGACGAACTCGGGGTGGCTCGACAGCAGGGCGACGGACATGCGTTCAGCCGCGTCCGCCTGCAGGCGTTCAACCTGGCAGACGTCGCACATGAGCGTGACGGGGTCGAGTGGACCGGACGCCAGTCGCTGAGCGGCGCGCGCCGAGAGCGTCGTAGGACGAGACATAGACGTCAAGATAGCGACGGGACACAGTCGCGCTGGCAAATCGTGGGTCTGCGGTCTAACTTTGTGAAGAATTTCACAAGCCAACGACTCTGCCGTGAAACGCATCGCCGATTCGACCGTCCGACGCCTCTCCATGTACCTCCGGTACCTTGAAGATCTCGACACTCGGGGCCAGCAAACGGCCTCCAGTGACGAACTGGCGCATCTCTGCGGGACAACCCCGGCGCAGGTACGCAAGGACCTGTCCTTCTTCGGCTCCTTCGGCAAGCGTGGCTTGGGATATCCTGTCCACGAGCTGACGGCGCATCTTCGGGAGATTCTCGGGCTCGAACGCGAGTGGAAGGTCGTCATCGTCGGCGCCGGTAAGATCGGTGCGGCGCTGGCCAATTACCGTGGCTTTCGGCAGCGTGGCTTCCGGATCGTGGGCGTCTACGACAACGACCCGAGCAAGATCGGCAAGCTGTGGGGCGAGGCGATCGTCCGGGACATGGCCGATCTCGCGCAGGACATTCAGCGGGAAGAAGCGCCCATCGCCGTGCTCGCCATTCCATCCGACGATGCGCAGGATGTGGTCGATCGCCTCGTCGGCGCCGGCATTCGCGCAATTCTGAATTTCGCACCGGCCCAGATTACGGTGCCACCGCATGTGTCACTCAAGTCGGTGAACATGGCGATGGAACTCGAAGGGCTCTCGTTCGCTCTTACGAACGCGATGGGGAGTCAGGGCGCGGCGTCAACACGCGTACCAGCCGTGCGAATTCCGCCGCGGTGAGTGTTTCTGGCCGCACTTCATTCGGCAAGGCCGCTTCCTGCAGTACGGCCGCGGCCCGTTCGGCGTCGAGCACCGCCACGGTACGGACCACGCGAATGAGTTGCTTGCGACGCAAGCCGAACGCCGCCAGCACGAAACTGCGGAACCTCTCTTCGATCTCCGGCTCCACCGACGGCACGGCGCGCGGTGTTACGCGCACGACAGCGGAATCGACCGTCGGCGGCGGGTTGAATGCCGATGGCGGCACGCGTCGCACCATCTCGACGTCGACGACGGCCTGCAAATTCACGCTGAGCGCACCGTAAGTCTTATCACCCGGCGGCGCGGCCATACGCTCGGCGACTTCCTTCTGCACCAGATACACGGCCACATCGGGACGCGGCAGTTCGAGCGCATGGAAGATGATCGGCGTGGTGATGTAATACGGCACGTTGCCCACCAGGACATACGGGCCACCGGCGAGCGTCGGCAACGACACGGTCAACACATCGGCCTCGACGATCTCCACATGCGGCCGATCAGCATAGCGCGTACGCAGGTGCTGCACGAGATCCCGATCGAGTTCGATCGCGATCACGCGCCCGGCACGTTCCACGAGGCGATCCGTCAGCGCGCCGCGTCCGGGGCCGATTTCCACGACAGTGCGCCCTTCCAGCGGCCCCAGCGCCTCCACGATACTGTCGAGCACCCGTGAATCCTTGAGAAAGTGCTGACCGAACCGCTTCCGCGCCGCCGGCAGCGCGCCTTCAGGACGCGGAGGCCGTGCGCCGCGCGTTCCAAATCCATGTTTCTGACTCACGAGTGCTCCTCGAATGGACGATCCACGATGACGGCGGCGAGATCGTCGCGCAGCGCAGTACGGCCTATGTGTGACTCTACCTGCTCGAACAGCGCATCGAGCATGGCGTCGGGCGATTCACCGTGCGTCATCGTCGCGAGCATGTCGAGCACGGCCCGCTCGCCAAGCCGCTGATCGCGTGCATCCCGCGCATCGGTGATGCCGTCGGTGAACAGCACCAGGCGGTCGCCACGTCGCCACGACATCACGCACTCTTCGATGGGCGCATCGCTGAACCCGATCGGGGGAACGACGGCCGCGAGTCGCGCGCACTGCCCATCGGCACCCACACGAAAGGCGTGCGGATGACCGGCATTGGCAAAGCGCACCTCACCGGCCCGCGTATCGATCACCGCATAGCAGATCGTGATCGACATCTCGGTCGAGGAGAGCTCGTCGTCCAGCGACCGCCGTACGGCGTCGAGCGCGATCGAGGGATCAAAGGCCGCCTGCACGTGAATCGCCGCGGCACTCAGTGCCAGCGCCATCACCAGCGCAGACTGATAACCGTGCCCCGAGACGTCGCCGATGAGCACCCCGGTGCGATCGCGGTCGAGACGGGCCAACAGGAAGAAATCGCCACCAACACTTTCGGCGGGCACCAGACGGGCCGCGGCGCGCGCCTCGGGGCCGACGACGGCCGGCTTGGGGAGCAGCTTGAGCTGCAGGTCGTGCGCGAGCCGCATTTCACGAACGAGCTGCTGGCGTTCAACGGCCGCCCGCACGAGCGACGCGTTATGCAGCGCAGTACCAACTTGGGTGCCCACCGCGACCACCAGCTTGCGGTCACCGGCGCTAAACGGCTGCCCATTGACGCGTCCCCCCAGCACCAGCACCCCGAGCGGGACCGGCGTACGCGGCTCGACCACATTGCCGCGCCGAATGGGGATCTGATGCGTGCCGGTGATGCCGACACCAGTGCTCGGGCGGGTAATGGCCACCGCCAACAGCGCGCCGCCGCGCCCGGCCAACACGGGATCGGACTCGCGCGCTGTCGCGTCGGCTTCGGAAATGGCGCCGGCGCTGTGATACGCGTCCACCGCGATATGCCCCACCTGATCAAGTGAGACGGTGGGATACTCGACGTCATCGAGCCCGAGCGTGGCGATGGGGGCCAGCATTCCCGTCTGGCCATTGATCTCCAGGAATACAGCGCGCGTGGCGCCGACCGTAACGGCCAATTCGCGCAACAGCGTGTCGGCGACGCTCTCGACCGACGTCGTTCCACCAAGTAACTCGCCGATCGCGTAGAGCAGACTGATCTCTTCATAGCGCTCGATGAGTTCGCCGGTGGCGCCGTCGCGCTCGCGCGAGAGGCGACGTACCTGAGGGACGAGGCGCGCCAATAGTCGATCGGCATCGGGTGAATGCCCCGCCTCCACGAACAGCCAGCCCACGGTTTCGCCCGTCGTGACTCGCTGTGCATGCAGGCCCTGCGATTGTGACCACGCGATGGCATCCGACGCGCCACCCCCGGCCTCGGTGCGTGCTGCGAACACCGAAGACGACGTACCGAGCAGAACCGGTGATCGGCCTTCACGCCGTTCCCAGATGGCCGCCTCGCGTCCAGTGGCCTCGAGAAACGCGGCCAGGAGCGCAGCGACCTCGATCACGTGCGGCGGAGTATCAGGCGTATACGATGTCCCGACTCGGCATCCGGCCCCACGCTCTCGACTCTGTCCATGAGCGTTCGCATCAGGAACACACCACGACCGTCCTCGCGCTCGAACCAGTCGGCCTCGTCCGGACCCTGCTGCAACGAGGAGAGGTCAAACCCGACGCCCTCGTCTGTCACGTCGACACAGAGCCGCTCGATGTCGAGGTCGACGCTCACCTCCACCTGACGCGACAGCTCGTTCCGGTTACCACGCAGCATCGCGTTCGCCATCGCTTCGGTGATCGCGACCGGCACGTTGAGATTGCACTGACGCGCCGAGAATCCCGCGGTCACGCAGAGCGCGACAATCGAGTCGACGACCGGCTCGATCAACGCAAGGTCGGATGCGAGGGTCCACCGCCGCGCGATCGGTAACGGCGAATCGGTCACGGGGCGTTGCGCAGAGGGGCTGGTCATGGAATCCGCTGCCCCCCGCACGGGTCGCGGCTTCAGGCGAGTCGCCATCCGCTCAGCGCGCGGCGAGCGCGTCAGCCCGAGTGAAGTACAGCGGAAAGAGCTGATCGAGACGTGTGAGCTCGAAGAGCGTCCGCAGGTCATCGTTCAGCCCCGCGAGCCGCAGGTCGCCACCGGCGTCGCGCACGCGCTTGCTCAACGACACCAAGGCCCCCAGCCCGGAGCTATCGATGTAGCCAGACTGGGTGAAATCGATGACGACGGTACGGGCGCCCTGCTCCACCGCATCGAGAATGGCTTGCTTGAAATCCTGACGATTGGTGACCACCAGCTGCCCCCCAACCTCGACGAGCAGCAGGTCGTCGCTGCGATGTAACACGAAGCTCATGAGGCGCTCAGGAAGCGGTGGAGGAACGAGCGTGATTGCCGGCCTGCAAGGCCGTCATCGCGGCGACATGAACAATGTCATGCGAGGTGGCCCCCCGCGACAAGTCGCTGCAGGGTCGTGCCAATCCCTGCAAAATCGGGCCAATGGCCGTGGCGTGCGCCAACCGCTGCACCAGCTTGTACGCAATGTTGCCAGCGTCGAGCGTGGGAAACACCAGCACGTTGGCCGTGCCCGCCGCCTGTTCACCCGGCGCCTTCCGACGGGCGATGTCGGGCACGAGCGCCGCATCCGCCTGCAATTCGCCGGAGACGATCACGTCGGGAGCTTCGGCGCGAACGATCGAGACCGCCTCGCGCACTTTACTGATGCTCGGGCTATCGGCACTACCCATGCTGCTGTAGGACAGGAATGCCACCCGCGGCTCATCCCCGACGATCCGTCGGCGATCAGCGGCGGCGGCGATGGCGATATCGGCCAGCTGCCGCGCGGTGGGATCGGGAATCACGGCGCAGTCCGTGAACGTGAGGACCTCCGTCTCGACGCCACGAAACGGTGGAACGATGAGATAGAACGATGACGACACCGTTCGCACGCCCGGCGCCGCGCCGATCGTCCAGATGGCCGCACGTAGTACGTCGGCGGTGGTATGCGCGGCCCCAGCGACGCATCCGTCGGCGTCTCCCAACGCGACCAACGAATCGGCGAAGTACAAGGGATCACGCGCCAAGCGCTCGGCATCTTCGCGGCTCAGCCCCTTCGCCCCCCGTCGTGCGAGCAAATGTTCGACGACGCGCGGCGTGCGGTCATCGCTGAGGGGATCGATCATCTGGACATCGCGCGAGGGCACGAGGCCCGTCGGTGCGTCGTGGCGGCGCACCAGCACCGGCACGACCGATCCGAGCTTCGCCAGCGCGACCACCGCCTCGACCGTGCGCATGTCGGTCGCTTCCGGAAAGAGAATCGTGCGCGGCGAGGCCGCGGCGCGGGTGTGCACGGAGCGAAGGAACGCGCCGGCCACATCATCGAACAGCGGCGCGGCACTCATCGCAACTCGGCGAACCGGGCGACGAGCGCCTTCTCGACCAACGGGTGCACCAGACCACTGACGTCACCACCGAATCGCGCCACTTCGCGCACCATGCTCGAGCTGATATACGTGGTGTCGAGCGACGGCGTCATGAACACGGTTTCCATTTCGGGAAGCAAGTGCCGATTCATCAGCGCCATCTGGAATTCGTATTCGAAGTCGCTGACGGCGCGGAGACCGCGCACATTGATCTGCGCGCCGACCTCCCGCGCGAAATCCACCAGCAGGCCGCGGAACGCGCGCACCTCGATCCGGCTGTCATGTCCCATGATCTCCGAGATGAAGCCCAGTCGTTCATCCACCGAGAAGAGCGGCTGCTTGCTGACGTTGTTCGCCACGGCGACGATGACGCGATCGGTAAACGTCAGGGTACGCTTGATCAGGTCCTCGTGCCCATGCGTAATGGGATCGAAGGAACCGGCGTACAGAGCGACACGCTCGGCGGAGGCGACTGGGGACGGCGTCACGAAGGGGCGCGGAAGAAGGTCAGAGACGTGGAGCCGTATCGGCGGCTCTCGCCAAGTGCCGGCAGGACCAGCGAGGACGAATGTTCAATGCCGAACACGTTCGCGAAAGGGACCGCCATCCAGCATTCCACCAGCTGCTGCGCGGTGTCGGTCGAATAGGGCGGATCCGCGAAGGCGACGTCGTAGGCTCCGGCGGTAAGGCTTTCGACGAAACGCACGGCGTCCTCGCGATGCAACTGCGCCTCGGGATGTCCACCCAGCTTGTCGAGGTTGTCCCTGAGGACGGCGAGGACTTTCGGGGACTGTTCGACGAAGTCACAACTGGCGGCCCCACGGGACAGCGCTTCGAGGCCGAGGGCTCCACTGCCCGCGCAGAGGTCGAGCACCCGCGCATCGGGAAGAATCTGATGCACGATGCTCATCCACGATTCGCGGACGCGATCGCCCGTGGGGCGCACCGCTCCCCCCTCAGGCGCGCCGATCCGACGGCCTCGCCACTTGCCTGAAATGATCCGCACGAGCTACTCCGAACAGGGTCGCACGCCGGCGACCCGCAGTTGAAGACGCGAGACGCCACGATACTCATCGCGGTCGAGCCGGTACGCGAGGTCGATGGGTCGGGACACGTGGAGCGTCGTAGCCAGAGACGCCATCCCCCATCCGATTGCATCGAGGGGCCCCCGTGCGCCGTCGATGGACAACTTGAGCCCATCACCACCGACCTTCCGCGGGGCTGTCGCCAGACGCACGCCGGTGGTGCGGAACGTCGGCGATGGGTTGCCGATGCCAAATGGCTCGAAGTGACGCACCAGCGCTTCGAGGTCTTCGCCGACGCTGTCGATCGGGACCTCAAGATCCACGCGCAGCTCGGGCACGAGGTCGTCGGGCGAGAGCCGTGCGCGCGCGACCTCGTCGAACCGTTCGGTGAAGGCCGGCAGCTGTGCCGCATCCATGGTGAGCCCCGCCGCCGCCCGGTGCCCGCCGAAGCGCTGGAAATGCATCGCGCAATCGCCCAGCGCACCGTGCAGGTCGAACGCGCTGATCGACCGCCCCGACCCCTTCCCGATACCGTCGTGCACCGCCACGAGCACCGCGGGGCGCGCCGTTTGCTCGACGATTCGTGAGGCCACGATACCGATCACCCCGGCGTGCCACCCTTCGCGGGACAACACGTACGCGTAGCGGTCGCCCATCCCAGGCGCATCGACCTGGCGCATGGCATCATCGAGCACAGTGCGATCCAACTCCTGACGCGCGCGGTTCAGCTCTTCGAGCTCGCGGGCGATGACGTTCGCTTCGTCGTCCCGCTCGGCCAGCAGCAACTGCAGACCGAGCTTCGCATCGGCAATGCGACCCGCCGCGTTGAGCCGCGGCGCCAGCACGAAGCCCACGCGTCCGGCGGTGAGCGGCTTACCCTCGAGCCCAGACGATCGAATCAACGACCGCAAACCGGGGTGCGTCGTTTCGGCCAGCAGCTTGAGACCGTACCGCACCATGACGCGATTCTCGCCACGCAGCGGTGCGACATCGGCAATCGTGGCCAGCGCCACGAGATCGAGCTGACGGTGCGCCAGCGCCGGCGACACGTTGAAGGCATCGCAGAGGGCTAGGGCGATCTTGTAGGCTACACCAACCGCCGCGAGATCCTTGTCGACCGACGTGCACGCGGGATGACGTGGATTGCAGATCGCATACGACGCGGGCAACGAATGGCTCGGCAGGTGGTGATCGGTGATGATCACATCGATACCGGAGGCGTTGAGGGCGGCCACCGCGTCGCGAGCACTGGTGCCGCAATCGCATGTCACCACCAAGGTGGCTCCTGCGCGCTGCGCCGCTTCCACGCCCGCGGGACCGAGGTCGTAGCCGTCGGTGAGCCGATTCGGCACGAACGGCACCACACGCTCAGCCCCAAGCCCGCGTAGGACCCGCACCATCAGGGCGGTGGAGCTCATCCCGTCGACATCGTAATCGCCGTGCACGAAGATCGTCTCCTGCGCCCGAACAGCGTCGGCGATCCGTTCGACGGCCCGCGGTAAGTCGTGCAGGGTGTCGGGCGCCGAGAGATGCTCGAGGCGCGGACGGAGAAACCGCTTCGCCGCCTCGACGTCACCGTACCCGCGGGCCACCAGCAACCGGCAGACGGGTTCAGGGAGTAGCAGGGCCTGCATCAGCCCACGTACGCTCTCATCAGCGGCCGGAACGGTCGCGATCCACCGCGCCTCCGGACGAAGTCGCGCGGGCGGGAGTGGGGCCGATGCGGGGCCACCGTCGGGGCGGCGGTCGAATTGAGAATGGGTGGACGCAGTCACACCCGCAATGTACCGGCAGAGCGGCGGGGGGTGCACCCGAAACGGTGCAACCGTACCCCCGACGCGGCCGACCTACCCGAAATCAGCCCTGCACCGCAGCCGGCGGTGCCGGGATGTAATACAGCAGGCATCCACAGCCTTCACAGGGCTCAATGATCGCGCCGGAGGACATCGGCAGACGGCGCTGCAAGGGAATGGAGGTGTCGCAGCTTCCACACGAGAAATCGTCGTGCAGTTGAAACACGACGATCGTCCGCCGACGAGACTGCACCCGGTCGTACTTACTCAGCAGTGACTTGCCCACACCTTCCGACGACTTGTTGCGCTTGGCTCGCGCGACCCCGAGTTCCTTGTCGATGACCGCGATTTCCGCCGCCAGCGTCGAGCGCGCCGCTTCCTGATCGGACGACGTGCGCTCGAGCACCTCACGGTGCACAGCGAGCGCGTTGCGCAGATCAACGACGCGACGCGAGATCGCGAGCGACTCGCTCTCTTCATCGGCCAGCACCTTGCGTGCCGATTCCACCTGGGCGGCCGCCGCGGTGACTTCCTTGAGCTTCTGCGCGGAATTCAGCACCTCGACGTTCTTGTCGTGCCGAATCTTGTGCTCGACGAGACGGGCTTCGATCGCCCGCTGCTTTTCGAGCTCGCGCTCGAGCGCACCTTCCGTGCGGGACACCTCATCGGCCGCGCGCTTGCGGGCCTTGTCGAGGGTGGCAAGACGGGGAGCCAACGCGTCGCGCCGTGCTTCGATGGCGCGTACGACTTCATCGTGTTGCTGGACGATCAACAATGCTTGCAGCTCGGTATTCACTACACCTCCAGGAGGAAGCTCGGGTCGATGGTCGACCGTCACCCCTTCGGTTTAGCCCGCGGACTGCGGATAGGCAAGAGCCGACGGATTTCGGCCTCGAGTTCAAGGCGCTCCTTCATCAACGCGTCCTGCGCTTCTCGCGTTGCAGTTCGCATCGCCTCACGGATCTCATCGACCCGGAATTCCAGTACACGTGCATCGAGCTTGCTGAGACTAAGGCCGATGTCCGAGGCTTCCACGTGGATGGCCACGGCCCCATCGGTGAGTTCCCGGAGGACGGTAAGTGCGTCGGACGCCAGCCGATCGGCCACCTGATCCAAATCCTCGTTCATCGGCGCGTCGAGGAGCGCGGCAAAAAGCGCACCGTATTGCGCGTGCCGGAACGAGCTCGGCGGATGCCGCTCAGCGACCCGTTCGGCGATCCCGCGATCGGCCAACATCGCGCGCACGAGTGAGCGCTCGATCGGTTCGTCCCGCCGCGGGCGCGGAGGAATGTTGGTCGTTTTCCACTCGGGACCGCCACCGTATTTACTGTTTTTTCGCCCTTTCCAGACCGGTTTGTCCCCCGCCGGAGGAGGCAAGGGCGCCGGCTCAGACTCCACCGACGTTCCCTCGAACTCCGGCAAAGGCTCGTCGGAGCTGCGTTCGGGCGGTCCGCCCGGCGCCCGACGACGTCCCTGCTCCGTCACCGCGTCCGCCTCTGTCGACAACGTGACTTTGTCGAGGTGCGACACATCGGCCAAGCGCGCCAGGTACAGGTCGCGCGTGAGGGGATCGCGGGCCGCGCGGATCGTCGGCAGCAACTTGTCGATCGCGATGCGGCGGCGGCGCAGATCGGAGAACCATCCCAGACGCTCGAGAATCTGCACCTGTCGGTCGAAGAGATCGATCGCCAGCCCGAGCTGCGTGTCCATTGCGGCACGACCGTGGTCGCGAACGAACGTGTCCGGATCCTCGTTCTCCGGCAGCGTGACCACCCGCACCGTCGCCTTGTGCCCAAGCAGCTCCAAACCTGAACGGAAGGTCGCCTTCTGTCCGGCCTCATCGCTGTCGTACAGCAAGAAGACCTCGGGCGCATACCGCACCAACAGCTGCGCCTGCTCGTCGGTCAATGCCGTGCCAAGCGGAGCCACCACTTCCTCGATGCCAGACAGCACGAGCCGAATGGCATCGAGATAGCCTTCGACCACGATGGCGCGACCAGCGCGACGCATCGCCTGCTTCGCGGTATGCATGTTGTAGAGCGTCTTGCGCTTCTGAAAAACCACCGACTCTGGACTGTTCAGGTACTTCGGTGTGTCGTCGCCGAGCGCTCGCCCGCCGAAGCCGACATAGCGACCCATTTCGTCGAGAATCGGGAACATAAGGCGTCCGCGAAAACGCGGTCGAGGCTCGGTCTCACCGTCCCGCACCACGAATAATCCCGCCTCGATCAGACGCGCGTCATCGGCGCCAAGCGAGTGCAAGTACCGACGCAACGCCTGGAGATCACGCGGGGCGAAGCCCAGTCCGAAACGTTCCCACGCGGCCCCGTCAAGCTGGCGCTGTTGCAGGTACGCTCGCGCGTCCCGTCCCGTCACCTCGTCGGTGAGCTGCCGCTGAAACCATTCGGCCGCGGCAGCGAGCACCTCGTGGTTCGGCGCGTTCGGATCGGGGGCCTGCACGCGCATGGGCACGTCGATCACCTCGATGCCGACGCGCTCTCCGATCATCTTCACGGCGGACGGCCAATCGAGGCCGAGGCGTTTCCGGACGAACGAGAACACATCCCCGCTTTCGTGACACACGAAGCAGTGATAACTCCCGCGCTTCGGCGAGACGGAGAAGTTCGGATTCGTGCCGCCATGAAACGGACACGGTCCGCGATAGTCACCACCGGCGCGCTTGAGGGGTACGAACTCGCTGATGATCTGCACGACATCAGCCGCTGTGCGCACGCGCTCGATGATTTCATCGGAAATCACGTGAACTCCGCCACCGTGACGCCCGCCCCACCTTCGTTCCACGCGCCAAGCCGGAAGCCGGCCACCCGCGTGTCCTTCTTGAGCATTTCCCCGACGCGGGATCGCAGTGCGCCGGTGCCCTTGCCGTGAATGATGCGCAACTCGCGCATGTCCGACCGCACGGCGGCATCGAGCGCCTGCAGCACCTGGTCGTCAACTTCGTCAACACGGAGCCCGCGCACGTCGACTTCACGAAGCGGATCGGCCTCGGGGACGTTACCCGCGTACGTGACTTTCACCGCCGGCGGCGGCGGCGCCGATGAGCGCGTCAGCGTGGCCAACGGTACGGTCACGGTGAGCGATCCGACCACGACGCGCGCCTCCTTTCCACGGACGGAAAGCACCACGCCGCTCTTGTTGTCGAGCGTGCCGACCAGTACGCGATCTCCATCGGCGAGCGGTGCCTGCGCCTTCTGCGGCACGCCGGTCTTTGGCGTCGCCACCTCGACGGCAGCACGCACCTGCGTATGCACCTGTGTACGCACCTTCTCGCGTGCCGCGCGCGCCTGCACCGCCTCGGCGGCGAGTCCCTGTGCGGCCGCCGCGTCCTCAACGGCACGCCGTGCCGCGCGCGCGGACGCCTCGAGCGCGTCCGCCTGCTCACCGGCCTTGGCACGGATCTCGGCAATCGCGCGCTCGACCTGACCGCGTGCCTCCAGCAGATACTTGCGCGCCTCCTGACGGGCCGACTTCTCCGCCTCACGTTCACGCTCGCGCACCTTGACCTCGCGATCGGTAACCGTTGCCAGACGCGCGCGCAGCTTCTCCTGCTCGCGATCCATCACCTGTTCGCGTGTACCGAGCAGCCCCTCCCGCGCCTCGACGTCGGACAAGAGCACCGCGAGATCGCGCTCCCCGTGCGGCAGGCGCTCTTCGGCGCGCACGATGATGTCTTCCGGCAACTGCAGGCGACGGGCGATACTCAAGCCATAGCTGCGCCCAGGAATGCCCTTGAGCAACCGATACGTCGGCGCCAACTGCACGGCGTCGAACTGGAGCGACGCGTTCACGACGCCTTCAACCTCCGTGGCCAGCAGCTTGAGCTGTCCAAGGTGCGTCGTCGCAATTGTCGTGGCCGATCGACGGGTCAGCGTTTCGAGAATGGAACCGCCGAGCGCCGCGCCTTCCGCGGGATCCGTGCCCGAGCCGAGTTCATCGATGAGCACTAAAGAGTCGGGGGTGGCCGAGCGCAAAATCTCCCCAAGGTTCTTCAGGTGCGCACTGAACGTCGACAGACTGGCTTCGATGCTCTGTTCGTCACCGACGTCAGCGAAGACATCATCGAACACGGGCAGCCGGCTCGTGGCACCGACGGGCACGGGCACACCCGACTGCGCCAGTGCGCTGAGCAGGCCGATCGCTTTCAGCAGAACGGTCTTGCCGCCGGTGTTCGGGCCGGAGACCAGTAGCGTGCGCTCCTGCTCGAAGAGCGTGAGATCGAACGCGACCACCGGCGTGCCCCGCGAGAGCAGCAGCGGATGACGGCCGTCGACGATCGCCAACCCTTCGGCAGGCGTGCAGAAGGCCAACGGCGCACAGCTGGCCTCGATCGCGTATCGCGCGCGCGCGTAGAGCGCGTCAAGCGCGACCAGTGCATTGAACGCGGCGATCAGCTGATCGTGGTAGGGGTGGAGCTGCTCGGTGAGTTCGCGCAGGACACGCTCGACTTCACGCTGCTCCTCGATCTCGAGTTCACGTACGCGATTGCCGAATTGCACGGCGGCGGGCGGCTCCACGTAGATCGTGGCGCCGGTGCCTGAACTATCGTGCACGATCCCGCCCACATAGCCGCGCGCTTCGCGGCGCATCGGCATGACCCAGCGGCCGTTGCGCATGGTCACCGACAGGTCGCTGACCTGATGATGCGATTCGAGCTTCGCCATTTCGCGCTCGAGCAACCGTACCAGCTCCCCTTCCGCTTGTCGGAGCTCCCGACGCACGCGACGGAGGGCCGGCGAGGCATCATCGCGCACTGTACCATCGTCGGAAATCGCGCGCGCGATCGCCTCTTCGAGCGAGCGCAGATCGATGAGCTGATCGAGATACGCCTGCAGATATGCGACGGTGATGCGCGGACGGCGCGGATCGCGGAGGGCCTCACGGACGCGTCGGGAGGAACGGATCAGGGTGGCGCCTTGCAGGAGCTCGAGGGCCGTCCAGGTGAGCCCTTCGATCCGCAGGCGGCGGAGTGCTTCGCCAAGATCCGGGATCGGCTCCGTTGGCCACGTCAGCTCGGACGAGACCAGCGCGCGCATCGCACCCACGCGTGCATGCTCGGCTTCGATCCACTCCCGATCCCGCCGAGGCGCGAGCATTCGGACAGCGGCGGCGCCGGGGCCGGAGTTCGCGCGACCCGCGACATGGGCAAGCATGCGCGGAAACTCGAGAATACCGAGGGCGTGCGCGTTCATCATGCCAAGGGAGCCCGTCGGGGTGTACCATGGCCGTAACGGCAAGAACCCGGACCGCCGAGGGCGCTGGTCCGGGTTCGAATTCTGCTGCGTGCTGTCATTCGGATCGCCACGACGTGCAGTGCGTTGTCGTTGTCACCCGCGCGCAAGTTCCTCGCGCACGATTGCGTTGATCGTACCGCCTTCTACCCGTCCCTTGAACATCGGCATCACTTTGGCCATGACAGCCCCGATGTTGGCAGCTCCTCCCTGCATCGCGGCGCGAACGGCTGCGCGCAATTCCTCAGGATCGACTTCGGCGGGCAGATACACTTCGAGGGCCGTGACCTCGCTCTGTTCCTTCTCGAGCAGGTCCGTTCGCCCAGCTTTGCCGTAGAGCTCGACGGACTCGCGACGCTTCTTGATGCCCTTTCGGATGACATCGATGACGTCATCGTCGTTGGCCTCACGACGCAGTTCGATTTCGCGGTTCTTGACCTCGGAAATGATCATCCCAAGCAGGAGCACGCGATCCCTTAGCTGCTCCCGTCGTGCATTGGCTTGATCACGCTGCAAACGCGGCAGCAACGAACTGCCGGCATCCACGGAACTGCTCACCCGTTACGGGTGCGCCGATTCTTGCGGACCGCCGCGTTCATCTTGCGCTTGCGCTTCTCCGAGGGCTTCTCATAGTGACGATGCTTGCGCAGGTCGGACAGGATACCGGCCTTTTCGCACTTCTTCTTGAAGCGCTTGAGCGCACGCTCAAAATTCTCGTCCTCGTGGATGATGACTTCGGACAAACGAAACCTCGTAAATGATGGCGTGACAGACACGTTGCGATAGGACGACAGCCTTAAATCCTACCCATGCCAAGGGGGGAGGTCAAGGCGCAGCGCACGATAATTCCCGAGGGAAGCGACCAATTATCCCGGCGGCCAGTGCATTGCCCGCCCGCCCAGCACGTGGAGGTGAAGATGGTGCACGGTTTGTCCGCCATCATTCCCGGTATTGGCCACCACTCGATAGCCCGTGCTCTCCAACCCTTCCGCACGCGCGACCTCGGCCGCCAACAGCAGCAGGGCGCCCAGCTCGCCACCGTCAGTGGCCTCGGAGAGGGACGCCACGTGGCGACGCGGGATGACCAGCAGATGGGAGGGGGCCTGCGGATGCACGTCGCGGAAGGCGACGGCGTGCGCGTTGCTGGCGACCAGCGCGGCCGGAATGGTCCCGCTCACAATGCGGCAGAAGATGCATGCGTCGGACATCAGGACTCCCGAAGCGGGGAATGAAGCGTGGAGGTGGCACCGAGCGCCGACCGGGCGATCGCCAGCGCCGCCACCGCAGCGGTTTCGAAGCGAAGGATCGTTGGCCCCAAGCGAACCGGGCGGAACCCGGCCGATACGAGCGCTTCGAGCTCATCCGCCTCGATCCCCCCTTCCGGGCCGATGGCCAATACGATCGGTTCCTGCATCGGCACCGCGGCCGAGCCGACCATCGGCGCCCCCGCCGGGTCGAGAACCAGACGGTCACCAGTCGGCGCGGCCAGCAACGCACGCTCCAGCGTCGCCTCAGGGAAGGGCTGGGGAAGCCACGCCCCTTCCGACTGCGCCAGCGCGCTCGTCATGCGCGCCATCACCTTCTGCTGAAAGGCCACACCTTCGCCACGCGGCGAGACACTCCGTGATCGCCGCCAAAGCACGGGGCGCCAGCTCGTACAACCCAACTCGCACGCTTTTTCGGCCAGCCACAACATTCGCTCGCGATCGGCCACCGGCACCAGCACATGCACCTCGGGAAGCGGCGCGATCAGGTCGACCTCGCTGATTTCGATACAGGCCTGCGTTTTCGTGAGCCGCACGAGCTGCCCGGCCCCGACGTGCCCCCGGCCGTCGCGGACACCAACCACGGCCCCCGCGTCGAGTCGCAAGACGCGCATGTGACGCGCCGCGTGTTCGTCGAGGACGCACGTCGCCCCGACCGCAAACAATTCGGTCGTGACGAAATTCGGGCGCCCGGCGGCTATGCCCTCGCGATCGAGACCGACCACCAGATATCCTCCGCATCCTCATCGAGCACACGCCAGCCGGTGGCCGCCAGGACGGCGAGCATCTCCGCGCGCTCCTCCTGGAGAATGCCACTCAGGATGGCGCCCCCGTCGCCGGTGAGCGAGGCGGCGATAATCGGCAACAACTCCACCAGCACGGATGAAATGATGTTCGCCAGCACGACGCGAACGGGCGCCAGCAGTGGCAGCAACGCACCAGCGTCCGCCTCGAAAACATGCACGCGATCGGCGACGCCGTTGCGCTGCACGTTCTGCTCGGCGTCGGGGATCGCTTCGCCATCCAGCTCGACGGCATACACACGCGAAGCCCCGAGTTTGGCCGCCGCGATCGCCAAGACGGCACTGCCGGCCCCGAGGTCAGCGACGATGTCCCCGTCACGCAGGACGGTGGGAAGCAGGCGGACCACGCCGCGCGTCGTGGCGTGCTCGCCCGTACCGAACGCCATCCCCGGCTCAATAACGATCGTGCGCGCGGGATCGCAGCCATCGGCCAACCACGGCGGCATCACCGTGAGCGAGCCCAGATCGTGCGCATTGATACGCGACTTCCACGCCTCGCTCCAGTCGATGTCGGGCACCGGCGCCGTCTCGATGGTCACGCCTTGGTCGGCCTCGGTCAGTGCGAGATGCACCGCTTCAAGGTCGGTCGACGGGGGGAAGTGCGTGACGAGTGCGGTGCCGTCTTCATGAACACCCTGCGCGCCGACCGCGAACAAGGCGGCCATACAGGCGTCGCGACTGCCCTCGTCGATGCCCGGACTGACCCGAACACTGACCCAACGCAGCGAGGCGTCACAAACCGAGGCGTCACGCACCCAGCGCCTCCTTCATTTTCGACCAGAATCCTTTCTCGCGCTGCGCCGGCGCCTTCCCTTGCAGTGCTCCCAGCCGCTCGATTAAAGCCTTCTCTTCACCCTCGACAACCTGCGGCGTCCAAACCTGCACCCTGACGTGCAGGTCACCGGTGCCGGATGCGTTCACCCGCGGTAATCCGCGGCCGCGTAGATCAAATACGGTGCCACTCTGGGTTCCGGTGGGTACCCGAAGCGAGAGATCACCGGTCAGTCCGGGCACCCGAATATCGGCGCCAAACACGAGCTGTGCGTATGTCACCAGCGCTTCGCAGAACAGGTCCTCGCCATCGCGATCAAAGCGCGCGTCGTCTTCCACCTCGAACACCACGAGCACATCGCCCTTGGTGCCGCCTCGAGGCCCGACATTGCCCGCTCCACGGAGCGTCATATACTGACCCGTCGCGACGCCGCCCGGCACCTGAATCTTGAGCGTGCGCTCCGCCCGCGCGCGTCCTTCGCCGCGGCACTTCTTGCACGGCGTCGACACCACCGCGCCTTCACCGGCACACGTCGGACAGGGGGCCACCGACACGAACTGACCAAAGAAGGAACGCTGGGCACGGCGCACTTCGCCGGCGCCGTCACAGGTGTTGCACGTCTGCGGCTTCGTGCCTGGCTCGGCGCCCGACCCTTCGCACTTGTCGCACGCCTCAAGCACCTTGAGCACGACCGACTTCTCGACGCCGGTGGCAACTTCGGTGAGCGTGAGCGGCAGCGACAGCTTCACATCGGCGCCCGCGCGCGATCCGTTCCGACGGCCGCCGCCCTGCCCCCCGAACAAGTCGCCGAAGCCGCCGAAGTCGCGCATGAAGATGTTTAACGCCTCCGACAGATCGACGTGCTCATACTGCGATTGCTGGGCACCACGAAGCCCTGCCTCGCCGTAGCGATCGAAGGCGGCGCGCTTCTGCGGATCACGAAGCACGTCATACGCCTCGGTGATCGTCTTGAACTTCTCCTCGGCCTCCTTCGCGCCCGCATTGCGGTCAGGGTGCCACTGCATTGCCAGGCGTCGATACGCCTGCTTGATGTCGTCGTCGGATGCATCGCGCGGCACGCCAAGTACCGCGTAAAAATCGGCCATGTCAAAACCCGGAAGAACGCGCCGCCAGTGGACGGCGCAATCGAACGACGGGTGCCGGAAACCGGCCGCCCGTCGGTGGAGTCAAAGTCGGACTGAAATACCTACGGGAAATATCGACCGGTCTGCCCACCCGAAGCGAGGGGAGGACGGTCAGCAGAGCAAATCAGACACGAGTCGTGAGGTGTGACCGACCAGCGCGATGACTTTGTCGTACGGCATCCGCGTCGGACCGATCACGCCGATGACCCCACTGAGCGACCCCGCCTGATACTCGGCGGTGACCACGGTGAACGGTTCCAGCCGCGGGTCGCCGTGCTCGTTGCCAATGGTGATCGAAATGCCGTTCGCCCCCGGCTTCGCCTCGAGTAACGAGGCAACCTGCTGCCGGGTTTCCGTGAGCTCGATCAACTGCCGTAGCCGCTCGCCGCTGGCGAACTCGGGCTGATCCGCCAGCAGCGAGGGCTGGCCCAGCACGACCGTCTCGAGCGGATCCGCCACACGCCCGAAGACCTGCTCGCCCTCCTGCACAAAAATGTGCAGGAGCTCGGCGGTCTCCGGCTTGAGCTGAATGTCACGGAGCCGAGTGGCGAGCGTGGTGCGCACCTGCTCGAGCGTGAGTCCAGCGAGCCGCTCGTTCAGGACGATCGTGACTTCGAGGAGCGCCTCGTCGGCAATCACGCCGGGCACCTCAACGAAGACCGTGCGTACCGCGCCACCGTGCAGCGTGAGCACCATCAGCAGCCGCTCCGACGAGATGCGCACGAGCTCGATCTGTCGCAGTGTTGCTCGCTCGAAGCGCGGCCCAAGCGCAACGCCAAGCTCCTGCGTCAGAATGCCCAGCGATTGTGCCGCCCGGCGGAGAATCGCCTCAATGGCCGATCCGCCATTGGAAATGTCGGCATGCAACCGTCGCTGCGCATCGCCGGTGATCGTCTCCACCCGCATCAGCGAGTCGACGTACACACGATACGCTTTGTCTGTAGGGATGCGTCCGGCCGACGTGTGCGGATGGAAGAGAAAGCCCTTCTCTTCCAGATCGCTCATCGTGTTCCGGATGGTCGCGGGCGAAATGCCCAAGCCAAAGCGACGCGACAACGTGCGCGAACCCGCGGGCTCGGCCGTTGCCACATAGCTGTGAATTACCGCTTCGAGTACCTGTCGCTCCCGCTCGGAGAGCTCCCCGCTGATAGCCATAAGTGTAACGCTACGAACGACTTCGAAGTGCTGTCAAGTCGGCGGCCAAGGCATCGAGCCGAAGCCACCCGGAGGCGGTGCACCGGATACGTGATCCGGCGGTCTCATCTACAGACACAATCCACCCCTGCCGACGCCACGTGGCGACGCGGGCTTCCTCACCCTCCCGAAGCTCCAGCCCGTCGATCGTGCGCAATCCAAGGTACACCATCTCGGCCTCACGGTTCGGGCTGGTGAGCGTTTCCGCGCCCTCCACGGGGTCCCCCCCGATGCACAACGCCGATTCCCACGCCGCCAGCGCCGCGTGATTCCAGCGACGCTCCGATCCGTCAAACCCGTGTGCCGAAGGGCCAATGCCCAAATAGGGTACGTTCTGCCAGTACGCGCTGTTGTGCCGCGCGCGCCGACCCAGCCGCGCGAAATTCGACACTTCGTAGTGCTCGAAGCCAGCCTCCCGCAATCGCTCGTGCGACTCGAGGAACTGACCCTCGTATACCTCTTCGGGTGCCTCCTCGACCTCCCCACGCGCGCGCCATCGCCCCAGTGGAGTGTGCGGCTCGATCGTGAGTCCGTACAGCGAGATGTGATCGGGGGCGAGCGCGAGCAGTCGCGTGATGTCGTCGCTCCAATCGCGCTCCAGCGTGTCCGGCGCGGCGAAGATCAGGTCAAGCGACATCGCGTCGATACCGCCGGCGCGCAGCGTATCGACCGCTCTGAGGGCGGCGCCAGCGTCATGCACACGATGCATCCACGACAGCACGCGGTCATTGAAGCTCTGTACGCCGAGGCTGACCCGATTCACCCCCGCCCGTCGCCACGCCGCGACCGCCTCGGCCGAGACATCTTCCGGGTTTGCCTCCAGCGTCACCTCGGCGTGCGCGTCCAACCGAATGTGCTGATGCAACGTCGCGAAGAGCCGCTCGATTCCCTCACCGCCCAACCGAGACGGCGTGCCACCGCCTAGATACAGAGTGGACAGCACGTCGCAGGACTGCGACGCCCCCCGTATGCGAAGTTCCGCGTCGACCGAATCGGCAAACGCGCGCCACGGCACCTGCTTCCGGACGGCGATCGCAAAATCGCAGTAGCTACACCGCCGTGCACAGAACGGCACATGCAGATACAGGTGCCGATAACCCACAGGCGCGACTGCCGGAGCGCTCACGACGCGCTGACAGACGGATACACTTGGCCGGAGGGGCCGAAGTGTACGAGCCCGTCGATCTCGAGTGCGCTCAAGACGGCCGCGGCTTCCCGGGGCCGCAAGCGCGCGGCGACCGCAACCTGTTCGAGGTCACGGGCTCCCTGTTGCAGGGCATCCCAGCACCGCGCGGCGTCGCCATCAAGGGCGACATGCGTGGATACGGACCGATCGATGCGCAGCAACGCCAACACATCATCGACGGACAGGATGGGCTCGGCGTGCATCTTGAGCAGCGCGTTGCTGCCCAGCGATGAGGCCTGATCGATGGCATTCGGCACACACGCCACGGTGCGGTTCAATTCGAGCGCGTGATCGGCGGTGATCAGGGCCCCGCTACCCTTCCCGGCCTCGACGACGATGGTGAGGTCGGCCAACGCCGCGATGAGGCGATTGCGACGGGGAAACGTCCCACCGTGCCCCGTATCACCCGGTTTCTGCTCCGTCAGCAGCAGGCCGTCGCGCGCGATACGCTCCTGGAGTGTGCGATGCGAGCGCGGGTAATGCACGTCGAGGCCCGTCCCAAGGACGGCGACCGTACGTCCGCCAGCGGCCAGCGCCGCGTCGTGTGCCGCGCCATCGATCCCACGCGCCAGGCCACTGACGATCGTGACGCCAGAGCGGGCGCAGGCGGTCGCGAGGGCGCGCGCCACGCGCACTCCATAGGCGGACGCCGCACGGGTGCCCACAATGGCAACGGCTGGGGGATGAGCACTGGCCAGTGTGCCCTGCGCGTAGATGACGGCCGGCGCATCAGACAGCTCGAGCAAGCGCGCCGGATACCGATCGGAGCCGGCCACCAGCGCCTCACCGCCGAGGCGTTGCAAATCCGCCAGAATGCGGTCGGCTTCGCGCAGCGCCTCCTCGCGCCGCTCGGTCGCCACGGACGCGAGCGCGCGCGTGGCATCACGATGCACCGACAGCAGGCGCGCGACCCCAACGTCGCCGAGCCCGGCGACCTGGCGCAGCGCAATCACATCGCGCCGCGTCTGCGTCCGCTGCGCCGCCTCCGTCGACGCCGATGGCAACGACGCCGCCACCACGTCAGGGGAGAAACTGCGCATCGCGTGCCGGCTTCTCCGCTTCCACGCGCATCACGAGCAGCTCACGCCACCACGCATCGAGCACCACGTCGAGTCCCATACGACCGGCCGCGCTGATCGCGTACTTGCCAAACGCTCCCGCCGCCTCGATTTCCGGAATGTAGTGCTCGCCGAGCAGATCGAGTTTCGTGAACACGACGCAGTACGGTTTGGCGGCGAGTTCAGTGGAGTACGACGAGATCTCGTGACGCAGTTGATCGAACTCCGCCTGCCAGTCTTCCGCGTCGATCGGGATCATGAACGCCAGCATGCGCGTCCGCTCGATGTGACGGAGGAACCGCAGTCCCAGGCCCTTGCCTTCCGACGCGCCTTCGATGATGCCCGGGATGTCGGCCACCACGAACGAGCGGTGATCACTGAGCGGGACCACACCGAGGTTCGGCGATAACGTCGTGAACGGATAGTCCGCAATCTTGGGGCGGGCCGCCGAGATCACCGACAGCAGCGTACTCTTGCCTGCGTTCGGCTGTCCAACGAGACCGATGTCGGCGATCAGCTTGAGTTCGAGCTCGAGCGTCCGGGCCTGCCCTTCTTCACCCGGCTGCCATTCGCGCGGTGACTGGTGTGTGGGCGTGACGAAAAAGGAGTTGCCCTTACCGCCGCGGCCACCCTTCGACACCAGAATCGTGTGGCCCTCCTCCATCACTTCGCCAAGAAACTCCTGCGTGTCGGCGTCGCGCACGACCGTGCCAGGCGGCACGGGCAATACGATGTCGGCACCCGAACGGCCGGTACGATTCGACCCTTCGCCGTGCTGTCCGCGTTCGGCCTTCCACGCATCGCGGTAGGTGTAGTCGAGCAGCGTGGTGAGGTTGCGGTCGCCACGCACGATCACGTCGCCGCCACGCCCGCCGTCGCCACCGTCAGGGCCGCCCATTGGCGCAAACTTTTCGCGACGGAACGAGGTCTGTCCCGAACCACCGGTTCCTGCTTCGACCTTCACGAGTACGCGATCTACGAACATGAATCACTTCCGAAACGAGAGAGGCAGCCGGCCACTGAGGCGCCGCCAAAAAACTTCGATTGCCCTGCGTTGTGGTGGTGCTGCCGACTACTTGCCCTGCACTCGTGCCCAGAGGCCGAGATAACGACGCATGTCGTCATCGCGCACCAGTGGAGCGACAACCTGTAACGCAGCCGTGACCACACCCGCCGCCGCTCCCGCGTTCAAGGCCCCATGCAGATGCGAATGGAGCTGCCGGTCCTGTCGCGCGATCGCACACGCCGCCACGACGCACAACTCCCGGCGCGCGAGATCGAGCAACGGCCGGCCGAGCACTTTGCCGTACCCTTCCGTGATCATCCACCGATCGAGTGCAGGGTGAAGCCCGCGAATGTTCACACGCAACCGATCGTAAAATTCGCCGTACACCGTGGCGCAGGTCGCCTCGCCACGCGCAGAAAAATCCAACACCGCACCCTCCCGATCCTCGGCCGGCGTCGGTGCACGTCGCCCGGAGATTCGACGCCAATCCCGCGCGGCATTGAGCGCGCGCGGGAAGCCGGCGAACAGGTACGTCTGGAGAATGACCTCTTCAACCCACACCGGATCGACGACGCCATTCACCCCTGAGAGCTCGGAACGAACCTCCGCCTCACTGCCGCCAGCCAGCACGGCTGCCAGCCGAACGAGCGCCGCCGTTTCCACATCGAGTGCAACGAGTGTAACCGGCGCGTGCCCCGGTACTGTCATCAACGTAACGCCGGCCATCTCATCTCTACGCACGTCCGCGTGGCTCATCGGCTCCTCGACATTACGAGGCGTCACGGGCCGCCGGCGCGCCGAGCGGCGCCGAACTGACGAACACGTCGCCGACCTGTTCTCCCCGCGAATTCCGCACGAGGCGCACCGCCGCATCGCGCAGGCCCTCGGGCAACGGCGATGGCAAGCCATCGTATTCGGCCAGCAACGCCAAGACGGCGACGAACTGCGCGCGGTGCGATCCGTCTTCAACCTTGAGCGCGAAGCCGATGCCGCGGTCAATGATCGCGAACGTATGAACACCTTCCGCGCCAACCTTGCAGACAACGTTGCCGCCAACTGCTTCCATCAGTCGGGTGTCGAATCGGTCGCTCCCACCCACCAGAAAGGGATGCGACGTCATCGCGTGCAGAATGCGCCGGCTCGGCTCGTCGCCGTGCGTCGAGGCGTCTGCGAGACGCGCATAGGCCAGCGCCATATTCGCCAACGGCAACGAGAACACGGTCGAGCCGCAGCCATCCACCCCGACGCCGATTCGTTCGGTCGTCAGCCCCGCCCAGATCGCGACCGTCTCGTGCGCCGCCCGCTGCACCGCATGCGCTGCGTGCTCGTAGCCGCTCGTCGGCTCCCCCATGAGGACCGCCCGAGCGAGCATCGCGGCGTGCTTGCCCGAACAGATGTTGTGGAGGCGGGTAAGCCGGTCTCCCGACTCGCGAAGCAGCCGTGCGCCGCGCGACGACAACGGTTCATGGGCGCCACAGGCCAGATCGCCTTCCTCGAGACCGAGGCCGCCCAGCATCGACGCCGCCAGCGCGACGTGCTCCGGCTCACCGCCGTGCGATGCACACGCCAACGCCAGTTGGCTGGCCCCCCACCCCAGACGCTCCAAGCCACCCGAGCGCACCAACGGCATTACCTGAAACGGCTTGGCGCAGGAACGCCACCACGTCTCGGTATGCGGATCTCGCACCCCTTCCAGCAGCGTCGCACTGGCATCCACCACGGCGGCGTGCACCCGATGACGCGACTCCACCGTACCGCCCCGCGTGACCACCACATCGAAGCGGCGTTCCCGAAGCGCCGGGCCGAATACCACCGGCGCCGCCGATGTGTACGGCCCCTGTGTTGACGCGCCGTCTTGGTCGGCGTAAGTCGCTCCGGCGCCGGAGAATATCGATCGAGTCTCGCTCACCGCCGAAAGATAACCGAGGCAATGGCTGCGAGTCGGCCAGCGTGTCCGTTCGGGCCCGATCAGGATTTCGCGGATTTCGGCGGACGGCGTGACGCCAGCAGGACCCCGACGAGCACCAGCCCCCCGCCCACGATCGTGCCCGCGCCTGGGACCTCGTCGATTCCCGGGAGGAGCGCGGCCAGAATCGTGGCGCCGATCGGCTCCCCCAGTGTTGTGAGGTTCACGACGAAGGCTGGCAGATGGCCGAGCGCCCAGTTCATTCCCGTGTGTCCGAGCAGCATTGGACCGATGGCCAGCCCCGCAAAGATCGACAGTTCACGACGCGGCTGCGGGAACAGTACCTCGCCACTGGTCAACGCGATGGCCACACAGGTGACGAAGGCCGCACCGTATGCAAGGGAGACATACGACCACACCCCCACCCGCTGGCGGAGCCGGCGCCCGATGAGGTAGTACAGTGCAGCGGTGACCGCGCCCACGAGCGCCAACAGATCGCCAAGCAGCGCCCGGCCACCGCCCTCCGCGGCCGGCCCACCGGCCATCGCCGTCACGATCCCGGAGAGTCCCCCAGGGACGTCTGCCAGGCCCACCACCACGGCGCCCACCACGGCGACCACCACGCCGAGCCACTGCCGAACCGAGGGAGACTCGTGAAGCCAGCGTGCTGACACACCCGCGATCAAGACCGGCTGGAGATTCACCAAGGCGACCGATGCGGCAACGCTGGTATAGCGCAGCGAGGCGTTCCAACTCCAAAAGTGGAAGGCGAGCAAGACACCAGCCCCGCCTGCCAGCAGGAGTTCACGCTGGGACAGGAGGCGCCACTCACGCCAGGCCCCAGTGATCAGCAAGACCGCCGCCACGATCAGCAGGGACAACCCCAACCGCCAGGTGGCGATCACGATGGCCGAACTGGCGGACAACCGGATCAGCGGAGCCGCGAAGGAGATGCCGATCAACGACGCCGCCAGTACCAGCACCGGCGAGCGGCGGGAGACGGTGGACCCGCGGGAAGATGACGAGGTGGACATCGCAACGGGAATGGGGACGGCGCAGGACGGCATTGGGATGCTCGACCGGTGACGAAGCTAATCGCTCCGACTAGCTTCCCCGCCATGACGCCCACCATCCCCCGCGCTCGGCTCGAGGCGCTGCTGGCTGATGCCGCCTCGCAGCATGTGGTCATCGTCGGCGACGCCATGCTCGACGTGTACCTTCGCGGCGATGTCGATCGCATCTCCCCCGAAGCGCCGGTGCCCGTCGTGCGCGTGCGCGACCGCAAACTCGCGCTCGGTGGGGCCGCCAATGTCGCGCAGAACGTTGCCGCCGTCGGCGCGGGGTGCGATCTCGTCGCGGTCGTCGGTGAAGACGTGGCTGGCCGCGCGCTACGCGAGCGACTCGAGGCCGGACGGATGGAGTCGCGATCGTTGGTCACGGTAGGCCGACCCACCACCACCAAGACCCGCGTCATGGCGCGCTCGCAGCAGCTGGTGCGCTTCGACGAAGAAGACGACGCGGACCTCGGGACGGAGGACGTCGCCCGCGTACTCGAGGCCATCGCGGCCGCCATGCCGCACGCGACCGCGCTCGTCTTCGAAGACTACAACAAGGGCGTACTCGTACCCTCGGTCATCGAGGGTGCGATCGCGTTGGCGCGAGCGCGGCGTCTGCCGATCGTCGTCGACCCGAAGTTCCGCAACTTCTTCGCGTTTGGCGGCGCGACCGTGTTCAAGCCGAACCGACGGGAGCTCGAAAGCGCACTTGGCGCGGCGGTTGATCTCGAGCACCCGGCGGCGTTACCGGAGACATTCGCGCGCCTCGGCGTCGATCACCTCCTGCTCACACTCGGTGAGCGCGGCATGGCACTGGTGTCGTCGGATGGCGTAGTGCACCGTGTCCCTACCACCGCCCGTGAAGTGTACGACGTCGTCGGTGCCGGCGACACCGTGACCGCCTATCTCGCCACGATGCTGGCGGCTGGAGCCACGGCACTCGAGGCGGCGATCGTCGCGAACTATGCGGCCGGGGTCGAGGTGGGCAAGCTCGGCGCGGCCACGGTCACCCCGGACGAAGTCCTCGAGGCCTATGACGCGCACATTGCGGACGGTTGACGTACATTGTGCCACATGCGGGGCGGGAAATCGCCACGTTCGGTCCGGTAGCTTAGTCGGTTAAAGCGCTCGACTCATAATCGAAGGATCGTGGGTTCAAGTCCCACCCGGACCATACGCCTCGGTGCCATGCACCGGGGCGTTTGTCTTTTCATCGACGCCGAGGGGCTTCCCACCGTCGATCCCCTCCGTTACGTTCTTGATCCGCGCTCGGAGTGGTCGGGCGCGGAAAGTCGTCGGGCGTGTAGCTCAGCTGGTTAGAGCGCTGCTTTCACACAGCAGAGGTCCGGGGTTCGAGTCCCTGCACGCCCATTGTTTCGGCAAGCCAACGCAAACGGCCGGTCATCTTCACTGATGACCGGCCGTTTGCGCGTGCAGGCCGTGCGGTGAACGCTCAAAATGTCTCGGCCGGTACTCCGAGTGCCTTCACGCGTTCGACGCCCCGGAGCACGGTAATCCGCGCACCGGCCTGACGCAGCCGACCAATCGTGCGATCGTCGAGACGCGCTCGCATGACAATGACATCCTCATCGGTGCGCTGGTCGAGCACTTCGCCGTCGCGATGCATCTCCGCGATCATGCGACCGTTCGCGGCCGGCAACCGCACTTCAAGCACCGGGCGCTGACGACGAAGACTGTCGAGCAGCGACGCGCGTAGCACGTCGAGACCGCCGGTTTCAATGGCTGACACGAACAGCGAATTGGGCATCAGATTCGCCACGCGCTCGCGGACCGCCAGAGCCTCCTCAGGCGGCAGCAAGTCCATCTTGTTCATCACATAGAGCTTCGGCTGGTCGGCCAGTCCGAGATCCGCCAATACGCCGTCCACGACGTCGCGCTGCTCTTCCCACACCGGATGACTCGCGTCAATCACGTGCAGCAGCAAATCGGCTTCCTTCGCTTCGGACAACGTGGCCCGGAACGACGCGACCAAATGGTGAGGCAGCTTCCGAATGAACCCCACGGTGTCAGTCAACAGCACCGTGTAGCCGTCACCGACGTCCACTTCACGCGTGAGAGGATCCAGCGTGGCAAACAGACGGTCTTCCACGAACACCTGCACGTCATTCGCCATCTGCCGCAGGACCGACGACTTGCCGGCGTTCGTGTACCCCACGAGGGCAACGCGATAATGCGATTTGCGCCCCTCCCGCTGCACTTCGCGCGCGCGCTCAACGTCGGCGAGACGCTGCTTGAGCACCCGGATGCGATGCTGAATAAGGCGACGGTCGGTTTCGAGCTGTGTTTCACCCGGTCCGCGCACGCCGATGCCGCCGCGAAATTTCTCAAGGTGGGTCCACATGCGCGTGAGACGCGGCAGCAAATACTGCAGTTGCGCGAGCTCCACCTGGTTACGGGCCTCGCTCGACCGCGCCCGCGTGGCGAAGATGTCGAGAATCAGCTCAGCGCGATCCATCACCCGCGTGCCGACGATGGCCTCGACGTTCTTGCCTTGCGCTGGTGTCAGCTCGTCGTCGAAAATCACCAGCGTCGCACCGAGCTCATTGATCCGTATCTTGAGCTCCTCGACTTTTCCGCTGCCGAGGTACGTCGCCGGATGCGGCCGATCGAGCGCCTGCGTCAAACGGCCAACGACGATCGCCCCGGCCGTGTCGGCCAGACGAGCAAGCTCCTCGAGATGTTCGTCTGACTGATGGCGCGCGTGGCCACGCTTCGACGGGGCACTGACCAGCACCGCGCGCTCGACGGGCGGCGTGAGGGAAATGATCTCGCGGCTGATGTGCGTCTACCTAATCTGAGAGGGCGAAGCCGATCAGCGCCCGTTACCGGACACTGAGGAGTAGCGTCCCGTCCGATCATACGGACGGGTAAAATTTCCGAGCGGTGTGGACACCGTGAAATCGCCACGCACCCGATAGTTCACGGTGCCGGCCGCCACGAGCGACCGACCGGCCGCGCCCAACCCAGCGTACGTGAAACGTACTGGCAAGCGCACCCGCGAGGAGTCTTTTCCCGGCACCACGAACCGACCATCAAGCGCCCCGCTTCCCAGCTTGATGGTGTCCACGTCCACCTGATAGGTCATGCTCAGCGCGTCGAGCTTGTACCCGTTGGGGTTGTACACGGAGAGCACGACGTCGATGCTGCCCCCGGTGAGTCCGAGACCGGTCACATTGAACTCGCGCAGCGTGACCACCGGTTCCGTAAACGTCGCGCGTCCAAGCGTGGCGCACGCCGCGCCTCCCGTGGTGAAGGCCACGACCGCTCCCGCCGTCATCCAGCGCCGTACCGCCCTCGTCATGCGCATCTGGTATCCTCGGAACTGAACGGTCGACGTACATCACCCAGGTGCCGCCAGACCGGCGACGCATCATGTCCTACACTCATACCCGTTCCCTCGGTCGAGTTCCGCTACTCGGCCACCGGAGGCCCGCCACGCTCCGCCCACCACGCGAGGCGTTTGGCAATCTGCTTCTCTTCGCCCACCGAGAGCGGATGATAGTAGGTCTGACCTTGAATTTCCGGTGGCTGATACGGCTGCGCGACGAACGACCCGGGATGATCGTGTGGGTACTCGTAGGGTACGCGGCGATCGGGATCAGCACGCAGATGCATCTCGGAATTGAGGAGGTGCGCGGGCACCGGCACCGACGGCGACTCGGCGGCGGCGGCACGGGCCGCAGCCCACGCCTGATACAGGCGATTCGACTTCGGCGCCACGGCACAGTACACGGCCGCCTGAGCGACCGCTCGTTCTCCCTCCGCGGGCCCGAGCCGACGAAACGTCTCCCACGCCGTCATCACGATCCCGATCGCCTGCGGATCTGCGAGACCGATATCCTCCGTGGCCATCGCCGCCAGCCGACGCAAAAAGATCTGCGCGTCTTCACCGGCTTGCAGGCCGCGCGCGAGCCAGTACAGCACGGCGTGTGGATCACTGCCCCGAAGCGACTTGTGAAACGCCGACAAGACCGCATTACGATCGACATCGACGCGGTCGTAGCTCACGACGCGCATCCCCAGTGCGTCCGCCAGTGCCGCACGCGTCAAGGTAGCACCAGCTGGGAGCACCTGGGCCACCGCTTCCAGCGCCCCAAGGGCGCGACGCGCATCGCCGTCCGCCTGCTCCGCCAGCCAACGCATCGTCTCCGGATCGGCCTGCAGCCGCTGTGCCCCGAGTCCTCGCGGCTCGTCGGCCAGCGCGCGCGCACAGACGCTCGCGACGTCCTCGACCATGAGTGGACGTAGCGCATACACCCGAGACCGCGACAACAACGCGCCAACGACCGCGAATCCAGGCACCTCCGTCGTCGCGCCGCACAACGTGATGACGCCGTTCTCGACGTGCGGCAGCAAGGCGTCCTGCTGCGACTTCGCCCATCGGTGGATTTCATCGATCACGACCAACGTGCGGCGCCCTTCATAGCTGCGACGCTTGTCGGCTTCGGCTACGATCTCACGAAGGCGCGGGATGCCGTCCGTGACCGCGTTCAACACCACGACCGTCTGCTGGGTGTACCGGCCGATCAGGCTCGCGATCGTCGTTTTTCCCGTGCCACTGGGACCGGTCAGGATCACGCTCCCGATGGTACCGTTGCGGATCGCCTCGCCCAGTGGGCGTCCGGGACCGAGCAGATGCTGCTGCCCAGCGACGTCTTCCAAGCGCTCGGGGCGCATGCGCGCGGCAAGCGGTTCCCGGGCACTGGCGGAGAACAGCGTTCCGCTCATCGGGCACGCGTCGGTAAGGGCGCGCGCAATCCCAGCCGCTCCGCGTCGGCGAGCGCGACCATGCCCCCTACGACGCCGTACGTCGCCGGAGGCACGCGCCGCAGCCCGACCGGATCACGCAGAGCAGACATGGCCGCTCGGAACCGTCCCACCTCGTCGTCGCGCAACAGCGACGTGCGGCTTCGCATCTGGAGACTCACGCGGCCCGTCAGGCGGGCTCGGGAGGGAGCGCAAGGTCGCGGGCCGCCTCGAGCAGCGCCTCGCGCGTGTTGGCGGCCGGCTCGTCGATGACCCTCTGCAGAAGGGCGTGCAATATGCGCCCCAGCTCTGGACCAGAGGCGATACCGGCACGGCGCAGGTCGTCGCCATCCACCGTGAGATCCGCGAGCTCGATGGGTTCGCGGAACGCAATCGTGACCATGCGACGGTGCAGCCGACGGACGACCGCCGGGCTCACACCGCCAACCGCGGTCCAATGGGCTGCCGCCAGGCGAACGAAGGCGGCGACCCGCATGCGCCCGATCTCTGCCGCGAGTCGCCGCAACACCGAGTCGTGCGGCAGCGCGCCGGCAGCCAACGCCTGCGTAAGTGGGGGAGCAAAGCGAGTCCACCGGTCGACGAGCACCGAGATATTGGCGATGTCCTGATTCGAAAATCGCAGATCACGCAGGGCGCGCTCCGCCGGCTTCCCTCCCGCCTCACTGAACAGCGCCGCCATCCGCAGCGTTTTCCGAAGCGGACGACCCGCCAAACCGGGGCGAGGCAAGGCATCAATGGCGCGCAGGGTCTCGTCACGCACCTGCGCGAGAATCGGCACCAACGAGGCAAACGCCCCGGCGTCGCGCCAGCGCGCAAACGCCGTGGAGGGCGCCAGCACCTGCTCCATCGTCTTCTCGAGCTCCTGCTTGACGCGCTCCGGCGACAGCCGCGGAAGAAACGGCGCACTCCCCACGATGGCGTTCCAGGTATCCGCCTCAATCTCGAACCGGAAACGCGCCGCGAACCGGATCGCCCGGAGTGCCCGCAGTCGGTCTTCGCGCAGCCGGGCGTCGGCCTCGCCCACGGCCCGAACCACCCGCCGCGCCAAGTCGAGCTGCCCACCAAACGGGTCGTGCAGACGATGGTCGATCGGATCGTACGCGATGGCGTTGATGGTGAAGTCGCGACGCGCCAGATCCTCGTCGAGTGAGGCACCGAACTCGACGACGGCGTGACGGCCATCGGTCTTCACGTCGCGGCGAAAGGTCGTGACTTCATGCATCACGTTGTGGTGGTCCAGCACACCGATCGTGCCGAACTCAATCCCGACGGGTACCGTGCGTCGGAAGAGCTTGCGGACTTGCGTCGGGGTCGCCGCCGTGGCGAGATCCCAATCGAGGTGTGCCTCCCCCAGCAGCGCGTCGCGTACGGCTCCGCCGACACACCAGGTTTCGAAACCTGCCTGCTGGAGCGTCCGAGCGATGTCGATGACCTGGCCAGGGGCGCGCAACGCCTGGCCAGCAGCTGGGCTCGCTATCCGCAGAGCACGCTCCCGCCGTTCACATTGAGGATTTCGCCGGTCACGTGCCGAGCCAGCGGACTGGCCAGAAACAGGATCGGCCCAGCGATATCCAACGGAGACGCGACCCGCCCCAGCGGGATGGCGGCCTCAATCCGATCCAGGCCGGCCGCAAACGGTTTCACCACCGCCTCTGTGTTCACCCACCCCGGCGCCACCGAGTTCACGGTGATGTCTCGGCTACCGAGCTCGACCGCCAGAGATTTGACAAAGGCAATCATCGCGCCCTTGGTTGCCGCGTAGTCGGCGTGCCCCGCCTCGCCGCGTTGCCCAGCGGTGCTCGAAACAAAGATCATGCGACCGCCATCGCTCATCACGCGCGCCGCGGCCCGCGCGCCGTAGAACATGCCATCCAGATTCGTGGTCATCGTGACACGCCACCGATCGTCGTCGAGCACCGAAACGGGCAGCGGATCCGGTGGCCACAACCCGGAGTTCCCCACATAGATATCCACGCCACCGAAGAGCTGCATGGCTTTCTCCACAAAGGCCTCGTTGGCGTCTTTTGTGGATAAATCTCCCATGTGAGAAAAATACCGAACTTTGTGTTGTGTGATATTTTTCAACACCTCGTCCGCCTCGGCGGTGCGACTTCGGTAGGCGATCCCGACATCAGCCCCAGCCTCGGCGAGCAGGCGCGCGACCGCCGCCCCGATGCCGCGTGAACCGCCCGTCACCAACGCCCGCTTCCCTTTCAGTGAAATCACGCCAGACCTGTCCTGTCGAAAGACATCAGATAAGAAGATCTAACCACATATTTAGCATGCGGTTAGCAGATGACAGAGAAAGCCTCGTTCAGAGTGTCTGTTCGATCGCGTCGCAGATCGCATGCTGAATGCACAGATGGATCTCCTGCGCCCGGTCGGTCCGATCGGTCGGCACCACAATCGTGTGATCGGCAAGCCCCCTCAACGCGCCGCCATCTCGCTTCGTCAAGGCCAGCACGGGAATCCCGAGCGCCGTCGCGGCTTCGGCCGCGCGAAGAACGTTCGGTGAGTTCCCGCTGGTCGAATGAATGATCAAAAGATCTCCACGCTTGCCGAGCGCTTCAACCTGGCGAGAAAAAATGTGATCGAAGCCCAGATCGTTGCCTGCTGCCGTGATGAGCGACGTGTCCGTGGTTAACGCGATCGCCGGGTAGGCCCGACGGCTCCGCATGTACCGGACCACGTACTCAGTGGCCATGTGCTGGGCGTCGGCGGCCGATCCCCCGTTGCCGCAGAACAGCAGGGTGCCCCCATGCCTCACCGTCGTACGGACCATGTCCAGTGCGCGCTCAATCTCAGGAGCCAGATCACGCACGACCCGCCCGGCCGTCTCGGCGAGGTCGGTCAGGGCAGCCAGCAGCGGGGCAACGGACGCGTCTGACGCGTTCTCAGGGCCGCGATCAGCATGGGGCATGGATTGGTCTTGGTTCGGGAATCGATCGCGTCAGCGACCGAACATGCGCTTGATTCGTCCAACAAGCCCGGCCCGAAGGGGGGGAACCGGCAGCGGATCCAAGTCGTCGAGTACGCGCTCGGCGTTGGCCCGGAGGAGCAGCTCCATCTGCTCCTCAGCCCCACGCTCGGCGAGCCAATCCCGCGCAGCACCGAGCGAGCGGGTATCGCCGTGATTGTCCGAGGCCAAAATATCGATCAGTCCTTCTGCCAGCATCGCCTTGGCAAGATCGGCTGGGACCCCACGGCCCATCAGCACCGAGGCGTCGGTTTGAATGACCACACCAAGCGCTCGCCATTCCCGAACGAGTTCCAGCGTACACCCGAAATAGCGCTCCGGGTGTGCCAGAACAGGGGTGCGCCCGCTGCGGGCGATGCGACGCAGTTCGCTGGTGGCCCCACGCGGCAGGCCGCCGCGGGTGAATTCCACGAGCAGCGCGCGGGAGTCCCCGAGGCAGAATTCCGGCGCTGTCAGGTCGACCCCGGGACTGTCCAGCATGATCTCCCACCCAAGCCGAAGGTCGAGGCCGGCCGGCGCCAAAGCCTGCAACTGCCCCAACAGTTCGCAATGCAGCGCATAGGGCGCGCTTGCCGCCTGACTCGCATTGAGGTGCGGCGTACACACGAGGACCGTGACCCCTTGGGCCGCAAATCGATGGAGGACGGGAACAGAGACGTCGAGTGACGGAGAACCGTCATCGACGCCCGGCAGCAGGTGCGAATGAATATCAATCAAGACGCGTTCCTCCTGCGGGAGTGAGGCGGCGATGCAGCGATCGCGCGCGGGACTGATCAGGCGCCCAACGATCCGGGGAGCGCGGCGATACTGGCAAGGGCGCGAGCTGTCCGCGCGTCCATCAGCGCCGGCTCGTCAGCCGCGGACTGGAAGGCGTACGTGATGAGCGAATCGACCGCGAGCAGGTCGAGCGCGGTCGCACGCGACGTCGACCCGGACGCCAACAGCTCCTCAAGCAATTGCTCTCCCGCGTCGAGGCAGGCCTCCGGCACCTGCTGCACCGGCAGATGCGCGAACGGCTGCAGCAACGCCGCGAGACGAACCCGCAGTCCTTCCGGTGGGGCGGGCATCAAGGCGTCGAACCAGCCACCAACCGTGGTCACGAGCATGCCATGTCCATGGTGCTTACCGCGTCGTTCGTCGCGCTCACCCGACGGATGCCAGGCGAGAGAAGATTCCTGCCGCCGCGGCGATCGCCGCGTCCAGCCT